>PLBD01000269.1 GCA_003135315.1 Acidobacteriaceae bacterium
CCAGCACCGTCGGATCGGTGACCACGGCGCGCGCGATGGCGACGCGCTGCTCCTGTCCGCCGGAGAGTTGGCGAGGATAATGCTTGGAACGGTCTGCCAGGCCAACGATGCGCAACGCAGTCATGGCACGCTCGCGGCGCTCGCGCTTGGAAAGCGAAGTCAGCAGCAGCGGCAGTTCCACGTTCTCCACCGCGCTCAGCACGGGAATCAAATTGTAGAACTGGAAGATGAAGCCGATGTTACGGCTGCGCCACTTGGCCAGCTCGCCCTCCGACAGCGGCCCGAGGTCGGTGCCTGCGACCACGACGCGCCCTGATGTCACGCGGTCGATGCCGGCGATGAGGTTCAGCAGCGTCGTCTTGCCGGAACCCGACGGCCCCATCAGTGCCACGAACTCGCCTTGCGGCACATCAAGGTTGATGCCGTCGAGCACCTTGATCTGCAGGCTGTCGCGCTGGTAAACCTTGCGAACGTTTTGTACGCTGACGGCGATGGTTGGTGCCGTTGCGCCGGTTGTACTCATCAGATCTCCTGACTCCGGGCACACCACACTCGGGGCCCTGCCGGACTCCCACCTGGACTAATCAGACCTTTCCAGGAATGCCTTCTCCCCGGTTTACTTTGTTGACCATTGTAGCGGCGCGCTAGTTCCACTGCATGCGCTCGCGCAAGGAAGTAATGTGCGCCAGGTGGTGCGTGCAATGCCACGCATACAGCGCCAGCATGTTGTCGAGCGTCATCACCCCGCGTTCGGGGTGGTTAAATGTGCGTGCGAAATCCGCCGGCCGGGTTGCTTCCAAGACATACACCCAGCGCAAATGCAGCGCCGCCAGCAGTTGCAGCGATATTTCTATGGGAGTGATGGTGTTGTCCGTAAGCCTGGCCCACGCGGCTTCGTCGTAGGGCTTGATTAGCGGCTGCTCCTCCGTCAGCGCCAGTTTGGTCCGGATGTAGGCGTTCATGTGACTGTCCGGCACATGGTGCACGACCTGCCGCACCGTCCAGCCCTCGGGACGATACGGCGTCTCCAACTGATCCGGGTCCAGATCCTGCACGGCAGCTCGCATCTGAATCGGCAGCTTGAAGAGCGTCTGGATGTAGCGCTCACGGTCCCTGGCGCGTTGCGCCTCCGTGTCCGGCTGCACCCACTGAAACTTTCCGATTGGATATCGCAAGTCCGTCATCGCAATCTCCCCTCCGAATTCTACCCCAGAACCGGACGGCGAGCGGCCCCGCAAGTCGCGCTCCGACTTATTCGCCAACTTTGGTCACACCAGATAAGGCCCGTGTTATCAATCTGCTGGGCCGTAATATGAAATTAAGTTGACTCTAATCCAGCACGGCGCGATAGTTTGCTGCGTGGCACGCCTGAATCGGCGAAGAGGACAATCATGAGCTATCAATGGAGAACTGCGACCCGGAATTTCAACCTGAGCCTGCGAATACTGACTAAGCTGCTGTGTGCGGCGATCTTCGCCGTAACGATTTGGGCACAGGCGCAGACCCTCACCGTCCTGTATACGCTGAACGGTACAACGGACGGCGCCGGTCTAATAAGCGGGTTGGTCGCCGATCGGCAAGGGAACCTATATGGCGCCGCCGGCGGCGGTGGAATCAACAACTGCGATGGCTCAGGCTGCGGCACGATCTTCAAGTTGTCGCGGCACGGCTCCGGGTGGATTTTCAGTGTCCTCTACCGCTTTACCAGCTGCAGCGACGGGTGCGGTCCGGATGCGCCCCTAGGGATTGCGCCGGACGGGAGTCTCTACGGTACGACGTACTACGGCGGGACCAGCGGATGCTTGTATGGCTTGGGGTGCGGCACGGTGTTTAAATTGTCTCCGCCACCTAGCATCTGCCCGACGGTATCTTGTGAGTGGACGAAGACCACTCTGTATGAGTTCACCGGCCAGGTCGACGGAGAATATCCTCTCGGCCAGATAACGTTTGACCAGGCAGGGAACGCTTACGGCACCGCGAGTAACTCGTTGCTCGACCAGTATGACGGCAGCGTCTTCGAGCTGTCGCCCTCTGGCGGCGGCTGGACGTTTAACCTGTTGTATGCGTTTCCCGCGCCCCCCGCAGCCGGTTATCCGGACGGCGGCGTGGTCTTCGATAGCCAGGGAAACCTCTGGGGCGTTAACGGCTACGGTGGGGCGGACGACTGCAGCAGCGACGATTACAACTGCGGCAGTATCTTCAAGTTGAGCCCCTCCTCCTCGGGATGGACGGCCACGAATGTGTTCCAGTTCAACACCGGCACGGGAGGGCATCCGATCGGGACATTGGTTTCCGACCAGTCCGGCAATTTCTATGACACGCTCGATACCAACGGGCCATACGGCGGCGGCAGCGTCTTTCAGTTCGTTCCCTCAAGCGGCCAACTCAACGTGCTTTATGCCTTCACCGGATACCCCGGGGACAATTCTGGTCCGTACGGCGGCGTAGTCAGGGACCAGGCCGGCAATCTTTACGCCGCCGCCGAAGGGGGATTCGAATCTGGCTGGGTCTTCGAGCTGTCTCCCTCAAGTGGTCACTGGATTTATACCGATCTCCACAACTTCAAGGACGGTAGCGACGGGGCTACCCCAATCGGTCCTTTGGCTCTGGACGCAGAGGGCAATGTGTATGGGGTCGATCTGAGCGATGTCATTTTTGAGATTACGCCGTGACCTACAGAACCGAGGCCGCGATCGTTTGAGGACTACATTCCGGGTGGGCGCGATCTGGTTCACCCGGCACAGGGAAGTCCCTTGCTACAGGGACTTCCACTTCGGCCCACACAAACATCCAGCATAGGTTGTTACTGCTGCGGGTTCGCCGGCGGAGCCTGCGAGGAATCCGGCGCCGATTGTTGCACCGTGATGGAGCTGCGCAGCTTGAAGGTGACCACGGATTCGGCTTGCACAGTGAGTTCTTTGTTGCCCGTGAAGGCTGCGCCCGCT
>PLBD01000238.1 GCA_003135315.1 Acidobacteriaceae bacterium
CGACCTGGCGATGCAGCAGGCGAAGCTGGCCGACTCCGAGATCGCAGCCGGGAAGTATCGCGGACCGTTGCATGGAATTCCCTACGGTGTGAAAGATCTCCTCGACACGGCGAACATTCCGACGACGTGGGGCGCCGAGCCCTATCGCAATCGCGTGCCGCAGAAGAACGCCGTCGTGGTTCAGCGCTTGCAGGATGCCGGTGGAGTGCTGGTGGCCAAGCTGAGTTTGGGCGCGCTCGCGCNNACATCTGGTTTGGCGGCCAGACAATGAACCCGTGGCTGTTGGAAGAAGGATCGTCAGGCTCCAGCGCTGGGCCTGGCGCTGCAACTGCAGCGGGGCTTGTCGCCTTCGCCATCGGTAGCGAGACTGGCGGCAGCATCGTCAGCCCCTCGATGCGCTGCGGAATAACCGGACTACGGCCGACCTTCGGCCGCGTGGCACGCACGGGAGCGATGACGCTGTGCTGGTCACTCGACAAGCTTGGCCCCATGGCGCGCTACGTCGAAGACACGATGCTGGTGTTGAACACCATCACCGGGCCCGACCCGGGCGATGTGTCCAGCATTCCCAGCAAGTTTGATTTCGACGCAAACGCAAGCGTGCAGGGGCTGCGCGTCGGATACTTCCCGGCCTGGATGAAAGAACCGCCCGCGACGGATGTCGACCGCGCCGCGCTCGAAGCGGTCAGGAAAGTGGGAATGATTCCGGTTGAAGTGTCGCTGCCGGACTGGCCTTATGATTCGCTGGACTTGATTCTCTTTGCCGAAGGCGCTGCCGCTTTCGAAGAGCTGACGTTAGCGGGCGGCCTCGATCAGCTGAAGATGCAGGTGCCAGACGCGTGGCCCAACACGTTCCGCCAGTCGCGCTTCCTTTCGGCCGTCGACTTAATACAAGCCGATCGTCTCCGCCGCAAGGTCGCAGTAGAAATGGCCCGCATCTTTTCCCAGGTGGACCTGCTGCTGGTGCCGTCCCTGCGCGACGAGATGCTTACCATCACGAATTTCACCGGACAGCCGTCCCTTACATTGCGGGCGGGCTTCGTGGAAGTCTCAGAGGCCCGCAGCGATTGGGCTCCCGATCCAGCTCATCCGCTGCCGAAGTTTTCGCCCCCGCGGCGAGTGCCGCACGGCGTTACCCTCATCGGGCGGTTGTTCGAGGAAGGAACTTTGGGCGAAGCGGGCATGGCGTTGGAAAAGACGTTCGCCGTAGCGAGCGAACATCCGCCGGGGTTCTAGATTCCCTACCAGCGGCCGCAACTGAAGACGGGGGCGAGCGTGATCTCTTCGGCTGCCGTTCAGCCGTCGAAGGAGTAGCGCGGGTCGCTACTTCAAGTCAGCGCGGTCGGAGAGCAGAACGCCGTTCCGCGCATAGCTCTCGCGTGGAACCTCAACGAAGGCAACGGTCAACTTCTCCGCCTTGACGTTGAGCTCCTCCCTCATCGCCTCGGTTATGCGCTTGACCGCTCGCCGCTTCTGTTCCATCGTCCGCCCTGCTAACATCGTGATCTGCACATGAGCCATAAACAATCTCCGGAACCAATTTCACCACAGAGACACTGAGACACAGAGAAAATAATGTGAATTGTACTGTCGGCGGTCCGGCGCTCGCCTTCCCTTGTCGAAGCTAAGCCAGGGCGCATTCGGCCGAAGCATTCCATCTTCTCTGTGTTCTCTGTGGTAAATATCTTCTTGCAACCTACTTCGCCAGCTCGTATCCGGCGAAGAAATAGCTGATCTCGAAGCGCGCCGTGTCCTCGGCATCGGAGCCGTGCACCGCGTTCTTCTCAATGCTCGCCGCCCACTTCTTGCGGATCGTGCCCTCGTCAGCCTTGGCCGGATCGGTGGCGCCCATCAGCTTGCGATAGTCGGCGATGGCGTCTTCTTTCTCCAGCGCCATCACGATGACCGGCCCGCTCGACATGAAGTTGGTCAGCGACTCGAAAAATGGCCGGCTCACATGGACCGCGTAGAAGCCTTCGGCCTGCGCCTTGTCGATGTGCAGCATCTTCATGCCGAGGATGCGGAACTTGTTTTCCAGAAGTGTATGGATGATGTCGCCTGCCGCGCCGCGTTCGACGGCGTCAGGTTTGATGATGGAAAGAGTGCGTTGCAGTGTTTTCATGCTTTCTTAGGTCCTTTATGATTCGCGATTTGATGTTCGCTCACCGTTGCCAGTTTATAAATTGTCATCCCGACCGAGGACTTCAGTCCGAGGGAGGGACCTGCTGTTTGTCCCGACCGCGAAGGCCGTTCGGGTAGATCTGGCCTTTAGGCCAGCGTTTCGTCGGACATTTTATTTGTCGCGAGTCGGCTTCAAAAGCCGTCTGGCGAACAGCGAATCGGAAGCAGCGAAGAGCGGTTACTTCATCGCCGCGGCTTGCGCCTTCACCAGCGTCTCGCCGATGTCGGCGGGCGAGTGCGCCACGTGGATTCCCGCCGCTTCCATCGCCTTGATCTTCTCCACTGCCGTTCCTTTGCCGCCGGAGATGATCGCTCCCGCATGTCCCATGCGGCGTCCCGGAGGCGCTGTCCGTCCGGCGATGAAGCCCACCACCGGCTTGCGGACGTTCTGCTTGATGAACTCGGCCGCGGTCTCCTCGGCGCTGCCACCGATCTCGCCAATCATCACGATCGCTTCCGTCTCCGGATCGTCATTGAACAAGCGGATCGCGTCGATGAAGTTGGTACCGATAATCGGGTCGCCGCCGATGCCAATCGCAGTCGATTGCCCGATGCCGCGCGTGGTCAACTGATACACGGCTTCATACGTCAGCGTCCCCGAGCGCGACACGATGCCGACATTGCCTTCCTTGTGAATGTGCGCCGGCATGATGCCGATCTTGCATTTGCCTGGCGAGATGATGCCCGGACAGTTCGGCCCGATCAGCCGCGAGTTCTTTGTCTTCAGAAACTCCCATGTATTGACCATGTCCATCGCGGGAATGCCTTCGGTGATGCAGACGATCAGCGCGATGCCGGCGTCGGCAGCTTCCATGATGGCGTCAGCAGCCGCCGGCGGCGGAACGAAGATCACCGTAGCGTTGGCGCCGGCTTTCTCCACGCCTTCGCGCACGGTGTTAAAGATGGGCCAGCCCTCGTGCGTTGTGCCACCCTTGCCGGGAGTCACGCCACCCACAACGGTTGTGCCGTAGGCAGCGGCGTTCTTGGAGTGGAACGTTCCCTCGCGTCCCGTCAGTCCCTGCACCAGCAGGCGCGTCGATTTATCAACCAGTATGCTCATTGGACCCCCTTGGCGGCGGCGACAACTTTCTCGGCCGCGTCTTTCATGGTCTCTGCCACGATGAATTTCAGCCCGCTCTCTTGCAAGGTCTTGCGGCCCTGCTCGACATTGGTGCCTTCCAGTCGCAGCACAATCGGCAACTGGAACTTGGTCTTGCGGGCCGCGCTGACAATGCCATTGGCCAGCGTGTCGACCCGCAGAATGCCGCCAAAGATGTTAATCAAAACAGCCTTTACGTTCTTGTCGCTCAGCAGGATTTCGAAGGCGTGCGTCACCTGCTCTTCGTTGGCGCCGCCGCCGACGTCGAGGAAGTTGGCCGGCATGCCGCCGGCGTACTGAATTATGTCCATGGTCGCCATCGCCAGGCCGGCGCCGTTCACCATACAGCCCACGTTGCCGTCGAGCTTGATGTAATTCAGGTTGTACTTGCTGGCTTCGACCTCGAGCGGGTCTTCCTCGCTGATGTCGCGCAGTTCCAGAATGTCGGGATGACGCGAGAGCGCGTTGTCGTCGAAGTTCATCTTGGCGTCAAGCGCGAAGAGCCTTCCGTCCGTAGTCGTGATGAAGGGATTGATTTCGACCAGCGATGCGTCCGTATCTTCAGCGGCGCGTGCCAGTGCCATCATGAACTTGACCGCGCCACTGATGTAACGCGCCTCGAGCCCAAGCCGGAACGCGATCTCGCGTGCCTGAAAGCTGCGCAGTCCGAAGCCCGGCACGATGTGTTCTTTGATGATGGCGTTGGGGTCTTTCGCGGCGACCTCCTCGATCTCCATGCCGCCCGCAGCCGACGCCATGAAGGCGTTGCGGCCAACGACGCGATCCAGCACGATGCCGAGATAAAGCTCGCGCGCGATGGGCAGCGTCTCTTCGATCAGCAGCCGCTGCACCTTCTTGCCTTCCGGACCGGTCTGGTGGGTGATCAGCTGCATCCCCAGTATTTTTGTTGCAAGCTCACCGGCTTCTTCCGGTGATTTCGCCAGTTTGACGCCGCCGCCTTTGCCGCGACCGCCGGCGTGAATTTGCGCTTTCACGACGACGCCGGTTGCGCCGTCCTGAAATAGCGCCCGTGCCGCATCGAGCGCTTCTTCGCGGCTTTCGACCATACGGCCGCGCGGCACCGCCACTCCATACTTCGAGAGAATGGCCTTCCCCTGATATTCGTGTATTTTCATATGGGTATTACGACAGCGGAGCAACCGTCGCCCCGCGGTTCCGGCGGTTGGGCCGGAGTTGTCTGCTCCTTACAAGGATGGCGTAACAGTAGGAAACCTTTGATTGTATAAGACGGCACGAGGAGGCGGCTAGTGCGGGCCAGCTTGGTGGTACCGTTCTAGCTCGGGAGCGCCGCCTGCCACCTCTTGCCTGCGCGCCGTTATGCCTTACGTTTTCGGCCTTTGGATGCTGCCGCAACTGCCCCGTCCAGTACCAGCCGGCACACTTCGTTGATGTACCCTTCGCTCAATTCGTCGTGCCGGATGAGAAAGCGCATGTAAATCGCCCCGTATAGAATGTCCAGCACGAGATCGAGATCCAAATTCTCCGGCAGTTCGCCGCGCTCGATTCCCCGCCGCAGCGTGCGGTAGGCTCCCTGGCGCCGGGGACGCAGAAGACGGTTACGGAATTCCTCGAGCAGCGTCGGATCCGATTGCCCGGCGGCAATCACCGCTTTCACAATACGGCCGCGCGAGGAGTGCAGTACGGCGAGAAATTGTTTCATCTGCAGGGCCATGTCGCGGTACACCGATCCGCTATCGGGGAAACGCAACTCCTCTTCCGTACTGGACGCAAAGGCATCTACTACCAGAGCACCCTTGTTCGGCCACCAGCGATAGACGGTGGTCTTGCCGACGCCGGCATCGGCGGCAATCGCTTCGATGGAAAGCTCGGCAAAGCTCGCTCTGCGAATCAGTTTTAGGGTGCTGCGCAGAATGGCCTGCCGGGCGTTTTCGCTACGCGGGCGGCCGGGCGCGCGTTGGCCGCCGTTCTGATCGGGCGTTTGCTTTTGTCGGGAAACGGCCATTTGTAATCGGGCAGCGATATTGAATCCAATACGTATCGTATCGTATCATATTAACTGCGTTTTTGACGACGTTGCCCACTCGCGATCCGGCGAGCCACGCGACGCCTGAATAAGCCGCCGATTGGAGTTGTGTCCGGCCGATGTGGATTGTTGCTTTAGCGCTGCGGCGTCCTTATACGTTCGTGGTCATGGCCCTCGTGATCATCCTGCTGATGCCCCTGGTCGTGTTCCGCACCCCGGTCGACATCTTCCCCGACATCAACATTCCGGTCATCAGCGTGGTGTGGAACTTCACCGGCTTCGCGCCCAGCGACATGGCCAACCGCATCATCACCAACTCCGAGCGCGGGATGACGGTGACGGTCAACAACATCGAGCACATTGAGTCGCAATCGGTGAACGGGGTCGGCGTCATCAAGATTTTCTTTCAGCCGGACGCCAACATTCAGACTGCGTTAGCACAGGTGACGGCAATCGTGCAGACCACGGTGCGCAGTCTGCCACCGGGATCAACGCCCCCTCTGGTTATCCAGTACACGGCTTCCACCACGCCTATTGTCCAGCTCGGCATCAGCAGCAAGACACTGCCCGATCAGGTGCTGTTCGACCTCGGGCAGAACTTCCTGCGCAACCAGTTGGCAACCGTCGCGGGCGCAGCCACACCCTATCCCTACGGCGGCAAGATCCGCCAGGTGCAGGTCGACCTCGACATGCCGCGCTTGCAAGAGCACGGCCTCTCTCCGAACGACATTGTCAGCGCCATTAACGCGCAGAATGTGATCACCCCGTCCGGAACGGCCAAGATCGGATTGCTGGAATACCAGGTGGAGATGAACAGCGCCCCCCTCAGCATCGCCGACCTGAACGATCTGCCGGTGAAGACGGTGAACGGGGCCACCATCTACATGCGCGACGTGGCCCATGTGCGCGACGGTTTCTCCCCCCAGACCAACGTCGTCCGCCAGGACGGCGTGCACGGCGTGCTGATGGCCATCTACAAGGTGGGCAAAGGCTCCACGCTTACCATCGTGAAGGCCATCAAGGGGATTGTCCCCGTCGCGCTACAGTCGCTGCCACCGGGAGTCACCGTCAAGCCGCTGTTCGACCAGTCGCTGTTTGTGCGCGCTTCCATCAACGGCGTATTGCGCGAGGCGCTGATTGCGGCGGCGCTGACCGCATGCATGATCCTGATCTTCCTGGGTGACTGGCGCCCCACCATCGTCATCTCGATATCGATTCCGCTGTCGATCTTTGTTTCCGTGCTGCTGCTCAGCGCGCTGGGCGAGACCATCAACATCATGACGCTGGGAGGCCTGGCGCTCGCGGTCGGCATTCTGGTGGACGACGCCACGGTGGAGATCGAGAACATCGAGCGCAATCTTGCCCAGGGCAAGGAGATGAAGCAGGCCATTCTCGACGGTGCCTCGCAGATCGCGGTACCGGCCTTCGTCTCCACGTTGTCGATCTGCATCGTGTTCGTGCCGATGTTCTTCCTGACGGGCGTAGCCAGGTTTCTGTTCGTGCCGCTGGCCGAGGCCGTGTGTTTCGCCATGCTCGCTTCGTACTTCCTGTCGCGCACGCTGATTCCGACGCTGGTGATGTACATCATGCGCGGGCACGAGCACCGCGCGGCAGGGCCCAAGACGATTTTCGGACGCTATCAACGCGCCTTCGAGCGCGGCTTCGATAAGTTCCGTAACGGCTACTATCAACTGCTGGAGACGACGCTGGAACACCGCAAGGTGTTCGCCACCTGCTTTATCGCCTTCTGCGCGCTTTCCCTGCTGCTGGTGTTTTTCCTCGGAGAAGACTTCTTCCCCAGCGTCGATGCCGGGCAGATGCGGCTTCACGTCCGCGGCCGCGCCGGTATGCGGGTGGAGGAAACGGCGCGGCTTTGCGACGAGGTCGAGCAGTATCTGCGGCAGCAGATCCCCAAAGACGAACTGGTCACAATCCTCGACAATATCGGGCTGCCGAATTCCGGCATCAATCTTTCCTATAGCAACTCGGGAGTGATCGGCACCAGCGACGCGGAAATCCTGGTGGGCTTAAACCAGGAGCGCCATCGGCCTACAGCCGACTACGTCCGCAAACTGCGCGAGGGTTTGCCGCGGCAATTTCCCGGCGTGGAGTTTTTCTTCCAGCCGGCAGACATTGTCACCCAAATCCTGAACTTCGGTTTGCCCGCGCCCATTGACATTCAACTGGTCGGCCCCGACATGGCGACCAACTACACCATCGCGCAGCAGATTTCCAACCGTCTGCGTCGCATTCCCGGCACTGCCGACGTGCATGTGCAGCAGATGCTCGACCTGCCGACACTGCATCTGAACATTGACCGCGACCGGGTCACGCAGGTGGGCATGAACGCTCGCGACGTGGCGCAGAGCGTGCTGGTCTCGCTGAGTGGCAGCTTTCAGACGGCACCGAATTTCTGGCTGAATCCCAACAACGGCGTCAGCTATCAGGTGGCGGTGCAGTCGCCGCAATATCGCGTGACATCGATGCAGGACCTGATGAACACGCCGGTTAACGATCCCAACGTGGCGAATTCGCAGGTGCTGAGCAACCTGGTGCAGGTGACGCCGGTGGTCAGGCCGGCAGTGGTCTCGCACTACAACGTACTGCCGGTGATTGATGTCTATGCCAGCACCCAGGACCGCGATCTGGGCGGCGTTATCCGCGACGTGAACAAAGTGCTGCAGCCATTCCGCAAGCAACTGCCGCGCGGTACCCAGCTCATCGTCCGCGGCCAGGTGGTGACCATGGAAAGTTCGTTCATCGGTTTGGGCGTCGGCCTGCTAGCCGCGATCGTCCTGGTGTACTTCCTGATCGTGGTGAACTTCCAGTCCTGGCTCGACCCGTTCATCATCATCACGGCTCTGCCCGGCGCGCTGGCGGGTATTTGCTGGATGCTGCTGCTCACGCGCACCACGCTCAACGTGCCGTCGTTGACGGGCGCAGTCATGTGCATGGGAGTGGCGACGGCGAACTCGATCCTGATGATCTCGTTCGCGCGCGACCGCATGCGCGCCGGAATTCCCTCGGCGCAGGCCGCCCTGGAAGCCGGCTACACGCGCATTCGCCCGGTATTGATGACTGCGCTGGCCATGATCATCGGCATGCTCCCGATGTCGCTGGGTTTGGGTGAGGGCGGCGAGCAGAACGCGCCACTGGGACGCGCTGTTATCGGCGGCCTGCTGTTTGCAACCGTGGCGACTCTGTTCTTTGTACCGACGGTCTTTGCGATGATTCACGGCCGCCGGGAAATCAGACAGGCGGCGAGGCAGTCATAACATGGGGGAGATTCATACGACCAATATGGACCCACGACAGAATCCGGTGGACGATCGCGACGGAGACGGCGAAAACGGTCACGTTGCGGCGGCGATCACGCCTCCGCCCAAGCTGGCGCCGGCAACTCCGCGACGGGCGCTGCTTTTTATTGGTGTCATCGTATTGGTGCTCGCGGTAGCTGGCGTAGCAGCGCTTCTCATGCGGGTCCATGACAGCCATGTGCTGGCGGAGGAGACCGAGCAGAACGCTGTTCCCACGGTTGCGGTGGTGCATCCCACGGCGGAAAAGCCGGACGAAGAACTGGTGCTTCCGGGCACGTTGCAGGCTTATATCGAATCGCCGATTTATGCGCGCACCAACGGCTATCTGCTGCGCTGGTACAAGGACATCGGCAGCCATGTAAAGCAAGGCGAATTATTGGCCGACATCGACACTCCCGAGGTCGATCAGGAGTTGATGCAGGCACGGGCAGCGCGGCAGCAGGTTGTGGCCGCGATGGACCTGGCCAAGATCAGCGCCGATCGCTATGTGGCGCTGCGCAAGACCGACTCGGTCTCCCAGCAAGAGGCCGACAACCAGAGCAGCGGGTATGAGCAAGCCAAGGCCAACCTGGCCGCTGCCGATGCGAATGTAAGGCGACTGGAAGAGCTGGAGGGGTTCAAGCACGTGTACGCGCCGTTCGACGGAGTGCTGACGCGGCGGAATGTCGATCCCGGCGCGCTGATCAGCTCCGGCAACGCCGGGGCGTCCGGTCCCCGGGAGTTGTTTGACATCGCGCGCACGGACCCATTGCGAGTCTATATTTCGGTGCCTCAGGCCTATTCTCCGGCCATCAAGACAGGCATGGACGCCGTGGTCACTTTGCAGGAGTTTCCCGGAAAGAAGTTCATCGGGACGGTGGTACGTACGGCGGACTCGATCGATACGGTCACTCGCACGTTGCTCACTGAGGTCGATGTGCCGAACAAGGATGGGAAACTGCTTCCCGGCTCGTTTGGGGAAGTGCATTTCAAGCCCAACATCGACGTGAATAGGGTCACCATCCCGGTCAACGCCNNCGCGAAGGGCCTCGGGTCGCGGTGGTGGGAAGCGATGGCAAAGTGCAGTTGCGGCCAATTTCGATTGGCAGGGATTATGGCAACACGCTGGAGGTCGTGGGCGGCGTGGATGTGAACGATCGCGTGATCGTGAACCCGTCGGATTCAATCGAGGACGGCCAGCCGGTGAATGTCGCTCCGGAACGGCAGGGAGGCCAGCAATCGTGAGGCGGTTGAGCTTCATTGTGGCCACCGGCATCCTCGCGTGCGGATTCTTAGCAGGCTGCACGGTAGGGCCAAACTACAAGCGCCCACCAGCGCCGGCTCCCGAAGCCTACAAGGCACCAGCGCCCTGGCGCGAGGCCGCTCCCAAGGATGCGCTTCCCAAGGGGGCGTGGTGGGAAGTTTTCAACGATGCTGAGCTGAATAGCTACGAACAGCAGTTGCTCGCGGCAAATCAAAATTTGCTGGCGGCGAAGGACCGGCTGGAAGAAGCCCGCTCGCTGGCGCGCGTGACCTCGGCGGGATTCTTTCCGCAAGGCAACGTGGACCCCAGCGCTTCGCGCCAGCGCTACGCGGGAAACAGGCCGGAAGTCGTTACCATAGGCCGTCCGCTCACGCAGAGCACGTACGAAGTTCCATTCTTCGTGAATTATGAGCCCGACCTTTTTGGCAAGGTGCGGCGCAGCATGGAAGCATCGAATGCGAACCTGCAAGGCAGCGCCGCCGACATGTATAACGTCCAACTGGTGCTGGCGGCGGAACTCGCGGCGGACTATTTCAGCCTGAGGGAACTGGATGCCGAGACGCAGGTGGTGCAGGAGTCAGTCGACATTCAACAGAAAGGTCTGCAATTAGTGGAAAGCCGCCACGCCGGCGGCGTCGCCTCCGGCCTCGACCTGGCGCAGCAGCAGACCCTGCTCGATGCCACGGTCTCGCAGCTCTACCTGGTGAAGCAGCAGCGCGATCAGTACGAACATGCCATCGCCGTCCTCACGGGCCATCCCGCCTCCACCTTCAGCGTGCCGGTGCGGCCGCTGAACGCGACGCCGATTCCGGTGCCCTTGGGAGTGCCTTCGGACCTGCTGGAGCGGCGGCCGGACGTCGCTACCGCGGAACGGCACATGGCCTACGAGAATGCTGAGGTGGGGGTCGCCAAGGCCGCGTTTTATCCCCAGCTGACTCTTTCCGGAGCCGGCGGATTCCAGAGCACGAACATCGCCAACCTGATCACCGCGCCGAATGCCATCTGGTCGCTGGGCGGCGATCTCTTGCAGCCCGTGTTCAACGGCGGTCGCAATCGCGCGAACCTGGCCTACGCCAGGCAATCCTATGATGAGTCGGTAGCCAACTATCGCGAGGCGGTGCTGGAAGCCTTCCAGCAAGTGGAGGATGGGCTCGCCGGGCTGAACGAGCTCGCGCGCGCCACTTCCACCCAGGATGCCGCCGTCGCTGACGCCCGCCGCGCGCTGGAAATTGCCAACAATCGCTACGTCGGCGGCGTGACCTCATATCTGGATGTGATCGTCGCGCAGTCCTCGCTGGTCACGAATCAACGACTGGCAACTCAACTGGCGGGCCAGCAAATGGTCACGGAAGTCTATCTGGTCAAAGCGCTGGGCGGAGGTTGGGACGCGACACAGATCCAGCACGAGCAAGTCCATCCGCACGCGATTCAGGCTGTACAGCAGTAGAAGGCGCTCCAAGCTCGGCAATATCCCTCCGAAAAGCCTGTCCTCATAACCACGCTCTCACAGCCTGGGTTTCCGGCAGGTAACAACCGTTTCTGCCCGGTGATGACCATCCGGCGAACCTTCCTGGTAAACGCTTTTTATTGAGTTGGCCGGATTTGAAATCCACAACCCCTTGTGGCGGCCCCAACCGTCGTAGATTTGCCACAAAATTCTTCAAATTCCTCTTGACAGGCAATGCTTTAGGAGTAGGATACGTCCTAAGTGGTAAAAAGTGGGATGGAGTGGAAAATAACTCCCGCTCCTGGGGATGCGATTGATGCGGAATGGTTTCAGCGCCAAACAGGCCGTGCAACCAGATCGCACTTCCCCATTGGGTCCTTTGATGTTCACCTCCGCAACCAAAGTTGGACGCTATGTTTCGCGGCACTCATTTAACCCGGCTCGACGACAAAGGGCGCCTGAAGGTGCCCGCGGAATTCAAGCGCGAAATCGACGAGAACTACAGCGCGCAATTCTATATCACCAGCTGGGACGGAAAAAGTGCCAAAGTTTATCCCCTGCAGGCGTGGGAAGAGATCGAACGCAAACTGGCGGCGCTGCCTGAGATGCACAAGACCAAGCAGAAACTGCTGGAGCGCACCAGTTATTACGGCCAGGCCGTGGAGTTCGACGGGCAAGGCCGTCTGTTGATGCCGCAGATCCTGCGCGAGAGCGCCAACCTCAAGGGCGAGGTCGCGGTGATGGGCAATTTGAAGCACCTGGTGGTGCGCAATGCCGAAGAGCTTCGCAAGTCAGTCGCCGAACCGTTCACTGAGGAAGACGAGACCATCCTCAGCGGACTGGGGATTTAGAAGGTTTTAAGTTCCATTCGCGATAGGAGTGAGTGGACAACGAGTTTGCAGAAACGAACAGCGCCCCCGGGCGCGGACATGGCGAGACGAAATTCAGCCATGTGCCGGTTCTTTTAAAACCAGCGATCGAATTCCTGGCCGTGCGGCGCGGCGGGACCTATATCGATTCGACTCTAGGCCTGGCTGGACACGCGTGGGAGATCGCCAACCGTCTGGGCGCAGAGGGTCATTTGATTGGCTTCGATAAGGACCCGGCAGCGTTGGAACGCGCGAGCGAGCGGCTGATGAAGCCGCCGGCGGAGATGGCCGCGGACTGGCCGAAGATTGAGTTGGTCCACGCCTCGTTTGCCGAAGTGGCGCAGCATGTGGCGGCAAAATCCGCCGACGGATTGCTCGCCGACCTGGGCGTCAGCTCCATGCAACTGGAGAACGCCGCGCGCGGATTTAGTTTTCAGGCGGAAGGCCCCTTGGATATGCGGATGAATACGCACTCCGGGCTGACTGCCGAACAAGTGGTAAACCGCTTCGACGAGCGCGAGCTTGCCGACGCGATTTACGAATTCGGTGAGGAANNGAAAGGAGGTCGCGGAGAATCGCCAGAGCCATTGTTCGGGCGCGGCCGATTCACACCACCGCAAAACTGGCGGAGGTGATTTCGGCCGCGGCCCGGCCAATGAACCAGGCTGAGAGGCGGATTCATCCGGCGACGAAAACTTTCCAGGCACTCCGGATTCTCGTGAACCGTGAACTCGACGACTTAGGGGCGCTGCTGGGTAAAGACGCTGCGCCGCAAGTGCTCAAGCCGGGCGGCAGGTTGGTAATCATCAGCTTCCACTCGCTGGAAGA
>PLBD01000403.1 GCA_003135315.1 Acidobacteriaceae bacterium
GAGTGGGAGTTCAAAGGCACGCCGTGGACGAACCGCGAAGTTTACAACAAGTGGTCGCCGCACATGTTCGCCACGAACTTCAAGACGCCGCTGCTGGTCGTACACGGCCAGCTCGACTACCGGCTTGATGTGTCGGAGGGCTTTCAGCTGTTCACTACGTTGCAGCGGCTCGGGATTCCATCGAAGATGCTGTACTTTCCCGATGAAGGCCACTGGGTGCTGAAGCCTCAGAACAGCAGGTTGTGGTACCAGACGGTGAATGGCTGGGTAGACGAGTGGACGAAGGCGGGGAAGTGATGAGTTTCAGCTAATCCAGCTCCGCGAAGATCGCGGAAAGATCCACCGCAATGGGCGAGTTCTCGACAGCGAAGGACATGGCTTCGATCCAGCGTCCGGTGGATCTCGACATTGTGTCCAGGTTTTTACAACTGCGGCCTGAGATTAGCCTTGCGTTGCAGCTGAGACGTGGTCTACTATCGCATATAGTTTCGGTCAGGTTGAGACCGTAAGGGCCGAATCCCCCAGTGGTATCGAAAAAACTGCATCTGCGTGTAAGTAATAATTCATAAGTGCTTTCCAGGAGAATTGGCGCCTCTTGCCAGCAGGAGGATTTGCTGGATGCCGATTCGCATACTTGGCGAAAGGCTGATTACTTGTTCCGGGCCGTCCGTGTACTCGTTCGAGTTTTAGTCGTTTTCTTATTTGCCGCTAGCTTCTCCGTTGCCGACGCTGTGGCGCAGGCTGCGCCCAGCGGCCCGTCGGAAGCTTCTTCAGGCGCCTCACCCAACGGCGATCAGTCGCCGAATCAGCGAGTGGTATTGAAGGTCGGGGACCTGCAAGTCACGCAGGAGCAGTTCGAGACCTATATTGGCGACCTGGAGGCGCAGCAGGGGCCGGCAGAGCTGAGCCGCCAGAAGTTGGGCGACAACTATGCGTCATTGCTGGTGCTGTCGCGGCAGGCGGTTGCCAATCATCTGGACACATCGCCTCAGGTGATCCGCCAACTGGCGATTGATCGCACCCAGATCCTGTCCAATGCGGAGTACGCCAAGCTGAAAGCGGAAGCTAAACCTACGCCCACACAGATCAGCGAATATTACAACGCTCACCTGGACGACTACGACGTTGTACAACTGCGCCGCGTATTTATTTACAAGAGCGGACCGGGACACGAGAAAGGCGTCAAACCTGAGGAAGCGAAGCCGCTGTCCGACGCGATTCGCCAGGCGTACGCGTCAGGGAACGATCCCAAGCAGCTGGTGAAGGACCCGGAGAACGTCATCTTCGACCCACAGCCGCTAAGTTTTCAGCGTGGAGAGATGCCCGCGGCCATGGAGAAGGTCGCCTTCGCGATGCGCAAGGACGGTGAATGGGCCGAGTTGGCGGATGCCCCCGACACACTGGTCCTCATGCAGTTGGTTTCCCGCGGCCGGCGGAGCCTGAGCGAAATGACGCCGGCGATTGAAAAGAAATTGCAAGCCCAGACGTTACGGCAAGAGTTGGAGAGTCTGAAGAAGAACACCGGTATCTGGATGGACGAGGAGTACTTTGCTTCGCACGCTCCGATACCAATACCTAATGCGGAGCCTGAAGCTTCGGGCCACAGCAAGTCAAACAAGTAGAGAGGAAAACAAAAGATGAAGACGAACGACAGAGGTAAAGCGCTCTGGTACATTGCGCTGCCATTACTGCTCCTGGCAGTGTGCGTCCTTCAGCAACCGGCCCAGGCACAGGCGACAACCACCGGTATCCCCTGTTCGGAGATTGGTTCCCGCCATCTGCTGATGCAGGACAACATGGGCGCTGGCCTCACGCTGATCCAGTGCGGCGTGGTACAGGGCGGCAGGGCCGAGGGCTCCGGTCACGAGGTTGAGGCAGATGCCACTCAGGCTCCCAACCTTCTGGTCAGCAACAGAAGCTGCACCTCGAACAGCACCTGCACCCACAGCGAAAGCATGGTGGCGCACAGCACCGCGGCGGGCAACAACACTATGGTCGTCAATTACAACGATGACGTGAATGGCAACGGAAGTTGCTATTCGGGTGTGTCGTTCTCCACCGATGGAGGGACGACGTGGACCCAGATTCTGCCGTCGCCTTTCTGTTCGGGACACGGCACGAACTATGGCGATCCCCTGGTGGTCTACAACCAGAAGCTGGGCAAGTTCTTTGCCGGTGACATCGTGACCGGCTGCGGCGGGTTTGGCCTCGGCGTGTGGAGTTCTCCGGACGGTCAAAACTGGACTGTCGCTGGTTGCCCTAGCAACAGTAGCGACGATGATCGACCGTCCATTTGGGTGGACAATAACCCGTTCAGTTCGAAGTACGGCCGCATGTATGTGTCGTTCAATAACTTCAACATAGATGGCGGAGCTCTCTTTGTGAGCCATTCTGATGACGGCCAGACCTGGAGCACTCCGGCGCAGTTGACCACGGAGTTTGTCCGTGATGTGCAACTCACGGGCACACCTCCGGGACCACCGCCGCCAAATGCTACTTACACCAGCACGGTGTTCCTGGCCGGCATGGATGAAGGCGGTGGCGGTCTGAGCACCCGGCAAAACATCATTTACCGTTCCACCGACGGTGGCACAACTTGGACTACGGTGAACGTAGGCTCGCGCTTCAATCCGCCGGGCGACGGTACCTGCGGTTATTTCGCCAAGATGAATCCGATTTGGCGGCACATGGGATGGGGACAGCCTGGAGTTGGTCCTAACAGCACGGTTCACTATGCCTATGCCCAAAAGGGGGCGATTTCGACGGGTGACATCGCCTACACCCGGTCGACGGACAACGGCACTACCTGGTCTACGCCGATCGTTCTAAACGATCCGGAAACCAACCAGTATCAGAGCCACTGGATGCCGTCCTTGTCGGTCAACTTCAGCCCGGGAGCGTTCACACAGCCGCAGGACGTGACGGTTTCCTGGTACGACCGCCGTCAGGCCACCAGCGCCTGCAACAACGTGACTGATCCGGGATGCTCCTACCAGCGCTACGGGGTTCAGTCGTCGGACAACGGCAACACCTGGGGATCGAACTTTGCGATCAGCGATCAGATCATTCCCGAGCCAGCCCAGGATGACGGCAACATTCAATCCTGCTATGCGGGCGACTATGATTACTCCACGGCATTGAACGGCAGTGCGTTCGTTACCTGGACCGACGGCCGCGTCGCGGTCGACGGCGTTCAGGTGCAGAATGTAGAGTTTGCTGCTCCAGCCGAACCGTAAACTCACCAGCACAACCGCTGTTTTGCGGAGGGCAACGTTTCCAGTTGCCCTCCTTTTTATTTGGGATAAGGGAGAATGCCTTCTGCCAGGTCCCTGGCGGCTAGTCTGACGGCCTCCGGCGTGCCGAGATCGCGCCAGTCGTATTCATCAGCGCGAAAAGCTTGGATTTTCTCTTCCTGACCGGCAAGCCGCAGGTAGGCGGGGATGATGGGGAAGACGCCTTCTTCCGTCAACAGCGAAAAGATCTCGCGAGAGATCACGTGGATACCGCAGAAGGCCAGCGCCTGTAACGTTTGCGCCGGCCGTACCAGTTCATCTTCCTGATGGCCGCCGGAACGGCGCCCACAGAGCTGAAGCTGGTTGTCGAAGAGCAAGTAGCGGGAAGTTTCTCGATCCTGCACCGCCAGGGTGGCAAGGGCATGGTTTTGGATATGAAATCGCGTCAGTGCTCCCAGATCAATCGAGCTGATGACGTCGACGTTATGCAGAAGGAACGGTCCATCCAGCTTGTCGTCGAGAAGAAAACGGGCCGCCTTCTTCAGGCCGCCGCCGGTGTCGNNTCAAGGGCAATCTCCAGCAGGGTACGGCCGTTGATTTCGACAAGTGCCTTGGGGCGGGCATTGGTGAGAGGGCGCAGTCGAGTTCCCAGCCCAGCCGCCAGAATCATCGCCCGCATCAGTCGAGGACCTCCAGTTCGCGGTGCTGTACGACAACCTGCAGGCCATTCCGGACGCGAAGGTGCTTCGCCAATTGCTCGGCCAGATACACGGAACGATGCTGACCACCGGTGCATCCGAAAGACACCATCAGGTTCTTGAAGCCGC
>PLBD01000402.1 GCA_003135315.1 Acidobacteriaceae bacterium
CCTTCGATCACCATGTTCCAGGCGGATACGCAGGAGCCCTACCCGGGATCGCCCTTCACCGGCGGCGGAGTGATCCTGCCGTGGGGACTTTTGGTTGACGGCAAAGACACGGTGTGGGTGTTCAACTTCGGCTTCGCTACGATTGAGCACGAGCATCCCACTCCCACCGCGACCAGCGTCAGCCGCTTCTGCGGCTACAACACAGCAAAATGCCCGGCGGGGCTGAATACCGGCGACCCGATTTCGCCAGCGACGGGCTATCGCAGCGATGCCTTTATGCGAATAACCGGCGGCGCGGTGGACCCTTCAGGCAATCTCTGGATGACCGATAACTGGAAACTCAACGCCAATCCGTTCCTCAACCCGGGAGGCAATGCCATCGTGATTGCCATTGGAGCCGCAGGGCCGGTCCAAACGCCCGTGATCGGACCGCCCGTACCGTTCCAGTAAAGTCGACGCCCCGCAATTTGCTGCAATGCCAAGCGATAAAGAGGGCGCGGACCAAGTTCGCGCCCTTTCGCTAGGCGGTGGGAACGAGCTTGCACTGACCAGCGTTGGGCAACTTCGTGGCCGTTTACGGTAGTGGCGGCAACTCGACCTGTGCCACGAGCCTCTGGAAAGACGGATCGTTGTGGAGAGAAACCAGCGCTTCGTCCGCCCGCAACGACAAGAGAGAGGAATCATGCTTGCGGTAGGAATCCTGAAGATACTGTAGTGCTTCTTTTTCTTGCCCCAGGAGAGCGGACGTCCTGGCGATGAGGTAGGGCGACAGCTGTCCTTCGGCGTAGAACTTCTTCTGCACCTGAAGAATGTTTTCCAGCATTCTCCGTTCACCGCCCGCCTTGAAGCCTTGCTCCCCCGAGCGCACGATGGCCACTTCCCGCTTGTCCTGTAACAACCTGGCCGCCTCCGCCGCCTCGGTCAAATAATCGGGATAGTCACGTTTACTCAGGTAGATGTGCGAGAGATATTTGTGAATGGAGAAGAATGCAGGTTGACTGCCTTCAATCTGTTTCAGAAGGGCGGTCGATTCATCCGTTCGGCCCATGTGAAAGAGAACCAGTGCCTTGTCAGCCAGGATCGCCGTCGAGGCAGGATCCAGTTGTTGCGCGCGCTCGATTTCGTTCATGGCCTCCGGCAGGCGTCCAACAAGCATCAGGTAGGTTGCGTACCAGTGATGCGCCGCGACATAGTTAGGGTTTAGTTCGATGGCCCGTCGGAACTCACGCTCCGCTCCCGCGATGTCCCAATTCCAATAGAACATGACGAAGGCCAGAGAGGCGTGAGCCTCGGCGGACGAGTCGTCGAGTTCCACCGCTTTCTTTGCCGCGGCCAGGGCGCGCGGGAAGGCTTCCTCGGAAGGCATGGCCGTAAACTCGCGCAGAAGGTTGTAGCAATCGGCCAGTCCAACATAAGGCTGAGCGTAGTTAGGATCGCGGACGATCGACTGGGTGAAGAAGTCGAGAGCCCTGGTGAGATCCGCCGGAGTTCTCCTGTTCCAGAAGTAGCGGCCCTTCAGGTAAAGCGCCTGCGCCACAGGATCCACTGCGGGAGTTGGCAATGCCTTCGCGGGCAATCCGTCTGAAGGTAATTTCTCGCTCGCGGCCGCTAGTACATGGCGACGATGGGCGATGACAAGGATCAGTCCCGTCGCCAGTATCGCCAGCAACAGCGACGCAGGAACGATTGCTCGCCAGCGTTTTCGAGAACTACCGGGTGAGGCCCCAGCTTCACTGGCAAGGCTCCGGGCAGTTATTGGAGCGAGCACCGATGGGTTGATGGGCTGGGCCAAGGGTGGACCAGGCGAATCCGGAGTGCCCGGATTCACTGTCTCCGGGGAGGCATCCAGGGAATGCATCCATTTGGAAAGCTCGCTGGTTAATGCGAAGACCCTCGCCCGAGAGCCTCCGGGCAAGCGGTGGACAGGCAGAGCTCGTTCCTTCTCCCAACGCTTGACCGTACGTTCGTCCCGGCCGAAGAAGGTGGCGATCTCTTTCCACGAGTCGAGGCGCCGATCCGGAGTTTTCACGGCATGGACGGTTGGCATAGCGCGCAATGTCCCTTAATGTCCCTTGATGTCCCTTGCTCGAATCGATGGGAGGTGGTCAAGTATAAGTCACATCGCAACTGCTCCGCTACAAAGTTGTGCTCTTATATTCTTTGGGGCGAGTTAAAGAGCAAACCACTTCCGTGTTAACCATCTCGGGCTCGACAGTGGGGGCTGGTTCGCATGAAGGTGACTCGGGCCAGATACGCAGTTGGCCGAGTGGACGCGAACTTCAGGCGGTTACCAGACTGAAACGTACGGCACCAGCAAGATTCAACCAGGAGTTCTAAAACCATGCGACGTCTTTATCGGTTCGTGTTTGTTGCCATCGTGGCTGCGGCGGTTCTGCCAGCGTCCGCTCAAGTTCTCATCGGCAGCTTCAACGTGCAGAACGACGCCTATTACCTGGCCGCTAACGCAGCAACCAACACGGTCTACGTGGTGAACACCTGCGGTACCGATCCGAGCTGCAGTGGCGGTAACGGAACCGTGACCGTCGTCAACGGAGCGAACAATACAGTCACGGCTACCGTCACCGTTCAGGCGGTTCCTGAGTTCCTGGTGATCAACTCGATCACAAATAAGATTTATGTGACCAACCGGCATAGCAATTCAGTATCGGTCATTGACGGAGTTACCAACACCGTTATCAAAACCATTGCAGTCGGTTCCCATCCCACGGTTGCTGACGTGAATCCCATTACCAACAAGATTTACGTGGTCAACAATGGCAACGGCAACGGTACGACGATGAGTGTGATCGACGGCAATACCGACACAGTCACCGCCACCGTCACCGTGGGGAACTATCCTCTCGCAGTTGCGGTCAACTCGGTTACGAACACGATTTACGTGGTGAATTACTGCGGTAACCAACCTGGCTGCAATGCCACCTCAGCGCCGGGAACGGTTAGTGTCATCGATGGCGCCACCAATACGGTTACGCACACGGTCACGGTGGAATACGGACCCGGCCTTGTGCTGGTGAATCCGGTGACCAATAAGATCTGGGTGCAGAATTCTTGCGGCAACGATTCCAGCTGCCCGCTGGGTAACGGAGACAACTCACAAGTTATCGGCACCGTGAGCGAGATCGACGGCGTGACGCTGGCTGTTCAGAGCGCCAATGTCGGCAAGGGATCCAGCGCGCTGGCGGTCAATAGTGTGTCCAATCAGGCTTACGCCTCCAACAACACTGACAACACAGCGACAGTGATCGACGGAGTCACCCTCGCTACCCAAACGGTAAACGTCGGGACGTCACCCAACGATATTGAGGTCGACGTCAATAACAACATCGTGTTTGTTTGCAACTCCGGGTCGAACACTGTCACGGCGTTTAACGGAAAGACCCTGGTCACCACGACCGTCAATGTGGGCAACACCCCTGTCGACGCCTGGGTAAATCCGGTTTCCAACCGAATTTACGTCTCGAATGTCGGCGATAACACGGTTTCCGTCCTCAGCGGCGTTGCTCCTAACGCCATCCAACTGGTTTCGGTGACTCCCTGCCGTCTGGTGGACACACGGAAGACCGGTAGTCCCATCCTGGGGAGTACGTCACAGAATTTTATCGTCCCGGAACTCGGCGGTTGCGGCATTCCCACCAATGCTGTTGCCTACTCTTTGAATGTCACGGCGATTCCAGTTAAGACCTTGGGCTATTTGACCATCTGGCCGACAGGCGAAGGGCAGCCGAATGTCTCCACAATGAACTCCCCTGACGGCCGCATCAAGGCCAATGCCGCCATTGTGCCGGGTGGTTATCAGGGCGCAGTCAGCATCTTTGCCACCGACACGACCGACGTCATTCTCGACATTGATGGCTACTTTGCACCGGCTGCCTCCGGCACTTATCAGTTCTACCCGCTGACGCCGTGCCGCCTGGTGGACACGCGCGGCGCGGATGGCGGTCTGGGAGGTCCTCGTCTGGTGGCGCAAACGCCGCGCAGTTTCCCGCTTCTGTCGAGCAGTTGCATTCCGTCAGGGATCAATCCGCTGGCCTATTCGCTGAACTTGACCGTCGTGCCCAATCCTTCGGGAGAGCCGCTGGGCTATCTGTCGGTGTGGCCCACGGGCGAATCGCAGCCGGTAGTCTCGACCCTCAACAATCCCACGGCCACGGTCGTAGCCAACGCCGCGATCGTGCCGGCGGGAACCGGCGGTGCGATTGATGTCTACGCCTACAACACCACCGATCTGCTGATCGACATCAACGGCTACTTCGCGGCGCCGGGAACAGGCGGGTTCTCGCTGTATCCAGTCGCGCCGTGCCGTGTGCTGGATACGCGCAACAACAACGGGCAGCCCTTCAGCGGCGAGAAGACTGTGAACGTAGTCGGTAGCGCCTGTGCTCCACCCAGCAACGCGGCGGCATACGTCTTCAACGCAACGGTAGTGCCGCCGGGCTCCATGCCTTACCTGTCCTTGTGGCCGGATGGCGAGCAGCAGCCGGTAGTCTCGACGCTGAACGCCTATGATGGCTTCATCACCTCCAACATGGCGATCGTGCCGACGAACAACGGTTCCATCGACGCCTTCGCCTACGCGCTGACGCAACTGATTCTCGACATCTCCGGCTACTACGCGCCCTAAAAGGAGGGATGCTCGCGATAGATTTCCGCGCCCATGTGTTAGAAACATCGCGAAAAGCCGGGCTTTTTCGTATATTTCGAGAGCAATAGAGGAGAATTTCTCTGCAGTTTCGCATGCAAGGCAGCTATTATTTCCAGTGTTTTTGCACGAAGGCTTCCACTTCGGGCAACCCGCCTTGCAGGATCAGGTATCCGTTGTGCGGTTCTCGCGGAGTAATCTCGTGGTTGATGGGCGTGATCATCATCTGGCGAATCCGCTTAGGATCTTCGGTCTGACCCAACACCCAGGCCAACTTCATATAGGCCGTCTCCGGCAGCATGTTGTCCAGCGGAATGATGCCGAGATCGAGCAGGTCGCGTCCGGTGTCGTAGACATACATCTGGGCAAAGCCCCAAAGCGTCTGCACCGTCATCACAACGGTCATCCCTTTCTGCACCGCCCGCTGGATGGCAGGGTAGAGCGGTTTGTTGACGTGGCCCAATCCCGTTCCCGCGATTACCAGGCCGCGATAGCCCATATCGGAGAGCCCGTCGATGATGTCGGGGCGGAAATTGGGATAGTAGTACTGGATCGTTGTCTTCTCTTCGAAAACGGGAGTGATGATGGGCACGCGGGTCTTATCACGTTTCAGCGTATCTTTCGAGATGTACGTGAAGTGGCTGCCCTGTTCGTTGGGATAGCGGCTGACCGTGGCCAAAGGCGTCGCACCGATCGTGCGGAAGGTGCTGCGATAACTGGAGTGCATCTTGCGGCAACGGGTGCCTCGATGCAGCAGGTCGTAGTTATCCGAGGTGGGCCCAAACATGCACAACATGACCTCGGCGATTTCGCATTCGGCAGCAGTGTGCACCGCGTCCATTAAATTCAACGCTGCATCTGACGAGGGACGGTCCGAGGATCGCTGGCTGCCCACGAGCACGATGGGCACCGGGCTGTTCTGCACCATGAAGCTGAGAATGGCGCCGGTGTGGCTCATCGTGTCGGTGCCGTGCCCGATTACGATGCCGTCGGCGCCCTTGGTAATTTCCTCGCCGATCGCAATGGCAAGCGCCTTGTATTGCTCAGGCCCCATATTCTCCGAGAAAACGCCGAAAAGTTTTTTCGTGGTGAGGTTCGCGATGTCCGCGAGTTCGGGAACTGCGCCGTACAGCTCGCCCGGCGTGAAGGCCGGGATCACCGCGCCGGTGCGATAGTCTAAGCGCGACGCGATCGTCCCGCCCGTTCCCAGCAGCGTCACGTTCTTCTTCTTCGGATCCGACGGAAATTCCTTCTCGGGGATCTTGTAGACGGCCTTCCTATATCCGACCTCCTTCGCCGAGACGATGCGGTCGGCGGCAATGCCAACGTTGTAGCCGTTGACAAGCTTCACCACCAGGTGAAGATCGTCGAAGGTCTCGCTGCGGGGCAGGATCACGCCCACAAAGCTGGAGCCACGATCGTTGATAATCTCTACTTCGCTCCAGACGCCGATCTCATACCTGTTCAAAAGCTCGCGGACAGGTCCCCTGTAACCTTGCAGGCGGTCGGTGCGCTCATGAATAGGAATGGTCATTTCGCCTCCGAGTTCAACTTGGCCCGGATGAATGCAGCCACTTCGCCGGCAGGAGCCTTGTTCTTCAGCATGCGCACGGCGTTCCCTATCAGGGACTGCACTCGCCTGTTATCGCAATCGCCGTTATTGTCCTGGCCTCCGCCGTGAATCAGAACTTCCTCAGCCATGCCCGTCCACTGCTCCCGGCTGCACAGCGCGATTCCGAGCGACGAGCACGCCCCGTTAACGCTTAAGTCATCCTGAGCCATGCGCTGAGCTACCGCAGGCACGGCCTCACGTGGAATGCGGCCATCGGTAAAGCGGTCGAAGATTTGCACCCACTCTGCCACGCCCAGTCGTTCAACAGGGATGCCAGCCCGCTTCATGGCTTTCACGCGCTGTCCGATCGTGATCGCGGCAAACAGGCCATCCACACCCGTCTTCTCGACGACTGCGTCTACCACCTCCGCACCTCCGCGTCGGATCAGATAGAAGGCAGTCTCCTCGGGTACGCGCCACGACATGTACGCCTCAATGCGCTTCCACGGTGCTGGCCGCAGCCGCGCGCGTGCTTCCTCGACGCGCTCCCTGCTGACAGAGGTTGGAGGCGAATCGGTGTCGGGATACATCCGATCCGGACCAGGAAGTATGCGCTCAAAGGTCGTAAACCCGCCCACCAGCGCCTGCCGCGTCTCCTTGGGCACGCCCCTGGTGGCATCGCAGAAGCGCAGCCTGATTTCCTCCGCTGCGGTACGGCAGTCCTCCTCGGGACCGAAGACAATAAAGGAGACGTCGTTCTCTCCCTGTTTCACGCGTTTCCGGATACGCTCGATTACCCTATACTTGTCGGCAAACTCCGGCATCTGAGTGCTGCTGAGCACGATTGGCTCTTCGTCCAGGCAGGCGATCACCCGCACGCGCCCGCGCAGCTCGTCGAGGAAAGTAGTATCAGGTTGCGTGGGATGCTGAGAAATTTCGGCCACGCCTTCAATCTTCACGGCGTAAACCTTCCCGCGCGACTTCAGCGTGCGCTGAATGAAGCCCAGTTCCACATCGCCAAAAATGTCGCTTACGTTGTAAGAGCTCATCTTGATGTTGGCTGGCTCCGCCAGCCCGCGTTTGTGCAGCTCTGCACGAATCATCAGGAGGTTGTACTGGCGTAATCCCTCGTTGTGAACCAGCTTCACTGCGTAGCCGGCGCGCGGCACACCTTTGATTTCGCAGCGCGCGCCGCCCCGCACGCTGACGTTCACATCCTCACGGCTGGCGCCGATTCCCGTCCGCACACGGCCCGTGCTGCGGGCGACGAGACCGCAAAGCAGAATGGCATCGCGTACCTCAAACGGAGTTCGTAACTCGGGACCGGTCACCGTCTCGGTTAGAGGCATGCCCAATCGGTCGGTGCGCCACACAATCTGGTGGCCTTTGTCCCTGACCTCGCGGCAGGAATCTTCCTCCACGCTCACGTGGGTTACCGTCAGCCGCCGTCCTTTGAAAGGAAGCCAGCCGTTGACGCCCACTATCGCGGTGCGCTGAAAGCCGGTTGGAATCGAGCCATCCAGATATTGTTTACGCGCGATGTGGACCTCGTCGATGATGTCCATGTTCATCATCAAACACAGCTCGATGGCTGCATCGATCGCCTCCTGATTGACCAGGAAAGGCGGCGTATCGTCCATCTCGTAGGTGCAGACATTCTGATGGTTCAATAGGTAGACGATTTCCTTCTTCGTCTTGAACTCCATCAGAGCGGTGCCGTCGTACTCTCCCAGTTCCGACAGCGTCGGCCGCATATGGCGCAGCACCTCGCCGTCGTGGACCTCCGTGTACAGCCCCGCAGGGCAGCGGCAGAATAGTTTTTCCTTCGTGTACAGCTGTTGGTGAACTTCCAGCCCTGAGATGAGTCCTGCTTCCTGGTAGTCCAGTTTTTCGAGCATGACACTCCACGGTTCTCGCGTAGCGAGACGCGCTACACCCCTGTTCTGAATAGAGCCTGAACTGCACGCCTTGGCGGATCAGCTTCTTGCAGCCCGGCTGTTCTTATCGTTCGCTGCCAGAATCCTGGAATCCAGCTTGGCACACCAGATTTTACCGAAACGATGAGATATTGTTCAGGACGCGCCTGCCAGCTCTCGAACGGTGATCTTGCGCATCATTTCCGCAGCCACGATTCAACTGAGAGTGTCGCGTGGCACGTCGATGATCTGGGGTTCACGTATAACAAGACTGGGAGTATTCGAGCAATGATCCGAGTTGCTCACAATACCGCAGCCTCAATCGTAAGCATGGAGACCTCCGCACTGGCCATCCGATGTCGCGCGCCGGTGGGATGCCGACAAAAAGCACAATCCATGTGAGAATCGCTCGTCTGCGCTTGTTGGATTTTCATTTGCTGCGCTGGTTCTCTTCAGTCGGAACAGCCATGGAGTGGCTAGCAGAACGCGATAGCATAGACCTCTAGAGTCATAGGTACTTTAAGAGCGTCCCGATCTCAATCACGCCTAGCACTTGCGCCGACAGCCGGTTGCATGAGACTGTTTCCTGCCTGAGGAGATCCCATGCTGCATTTAGATACGGGCAATACCGGTTTCATGATTTTATGCGCCAGCCTGGTGATGTTAATGACCCCGGGCTTGGCATTTTTTTATGGCGGCTTGGTCGGTCGCAAGAATGTCCTCGCTATCATGATGCAGAGTTTTGTCTCGATGGGTTGGACGACGGTGATCTGGTATCTCTACGGCTACTCACTTTGTTTCAGCGGAGACTGGCACGGCGTCATCGGCGACAGCCATCAGTTTCTGCTACGCAATACCAATCTCATGAGTGCGTCGCCGAATCCCACCATTCCAGCTCTGGTCTTCATCGCCTATCAAATGATGTTTGCCATCATTACGCCGGCGCTCATCTCTGGCGCATTCACCAACCGTGTGACCTTCAAGGCCTACATGTTATTTCTCACGGCGTGGTTGACGCTGGTTTACTTTCCTTTTGTGCATATGGTCTGGGGTGGTGGCTTGCTGGCGCAATGGGGCGTCAAGGATTTCGCCGGTGGCATCGTTGTCCACAATATTGCCGGCATGGCAGCGCTTGCCTCCGTGCTCTACGTTGGACGCCGCCGCATAGTCGACGCCGGCCTGCACAGCATTCCCATGGTGGCGCTCGGCACCGGCCTGCTCTGGTTCGGGTGGTATGGCTTCAACGCCGGCAGCCAGATGCGGGTTGACTCAGTTACCGCAGTCGCCTTTCTCAATACCGATTTGGCCGCATCCTTTGCCGCCATCGCCTGGCTGCTGGTCGCGTGGATACGCGAGAAGAAGCCCAAGCTGCTAGGACTGCTCACGGGCGCCGTCGCTGGCCTGGCCACCATTACTCCGGCTGCGGGATTCGTGTCGCCCGGAGCCGCCGTCTTGATCGGCATTGCGGCTGGTGGAGTGTGCTATTTCGCGGTCGAGTTGAAGAACAAGCTGAAATGGGACGACGCGCTCGACGTCTGGGGCGTCCACGGCGTGGGCGGAATGCTGGGCATCATTTTATTGGGCGTGTTTGCCGATCAGTCGTTTAACCCCGAGGGCGTCAATGGCCTGCTCTATGGCAATCCCGGTTTCCTCTTCAAGCAGACGGTCGCGGTGGTGTTTTCGTCCGTGTGGGCCTTCGGCTTCACCTATGTCATGCTGGCCATCATCAACCGCTTTACGCCGGTCAGAGTCGACGCGTCCAGCGAAACCGTAGGCCTGGACCAGTCACTCCACGGCGAACGCGCCTACGAAGAAATGGACCTTATCGCCTCGTAGTGCAGCGCTGTGAGTCGCTCGATCGATCGGGATGATTTCACGAGCACATCGACGAAAAGAAACCCACGCCGACCGCCTTGCTAACATCTCCGAATCCTTGGAGGAGTGTGAGAATCAGC
>PLBD01000399.1 GCA_003135315.1 Acidobacteriaceae bacterium
GTTGCCACCTATATTGTTACCCTAGCTTGGCTCGGAACTGCTAGTTGGGGGAAGGCCAATCAGACGCCGGCGCCCCCGGCGTATCAACCTCAGTCCGCGGAGGCCGGCGATTGGTTCCAGAAAAAAGGGTGGTAGGGGCTGCGGGATGGGGGGCGGGGAAGCCCCCTCGGCGCTCCAGACGACGCTGAAGTGACCGTCAGAAACGCTCTGCTCCCGTTATTCGAACTGCGATTGTACACGCAGAACCGGTCTGTATAAACGTGGGGTTTTTGGAATTGTTCGAATTGAGTTGCAGTAATGTTCGATTTGCGCTGCAGTGAATTCGAATTATTTTGCAGTAAGTCAGTGGCTGGACGGCTTCGAATCAGACCGAGAGCTTGAGCCCATAGCTGACCGCGGGAAGCTGAGGAACGACAAGCCCAGCGAAATCGTCAAAGGAAGTAAAATTGACTGCGTCAGCAGCACCCAGCACCGATGAGAACTTTTGAGCTCCGCAGACAACGAATCTTTGATCATTTCTGCCAGCATGGGGCAGCATCTGCGGCAAAAGAATTTGGCATCAGCCGCACCCGCGTATACCAGATTGTGGAATGGGTGCACTACGGACAAAAGAAACCGGCAGTCTTGAAGAAGTCCCGCAATCCCGTGAGATGACATTCGTACGGGATGCTTGCTGATACCTTCCCGAAACCACATGCGGAAATGATTGGCCCATTCCATAGCCGGCATGGCCAGTGGTTCTTTACCTGCCCGGTGACCATCCTATCCGTCCGTTAGTTTGCAAAGCGGTGGCGAGATGAGTTCGAAGCACGTTGAACATTCACGAGTCTCCTTCTCGCAAATTTATTTCTTGCTCGTTGCTCTGGAACGACGACAGGCCACATCTTTAGAGATAGCCTAGCAACTTCTAGTTGTACGTACATTATCACGTCGCCACTTAAGTGCTGTTGACAGGAATCGCAGATTGATTTATAAGTCAACACCGCTAGTTGTTTTCGCTCCCACGACAATTTCAGTCGCAACAGAATTTTTCACTGGGTACTTGTCCCAGCGATGGAGCTTGGCTATGTGTCTTTCGCACCTCCGAATTCGTGCGTCCATCATGGCAGCGGTCATCATCTCAGCCGGCTTGACGCCAAGCGTAGCTACCGATAAGCATCAGAAGGCGCAGAATTACCCATCGGGGTTGAGTTGGGTTATGCAGGCGATGACGGCGTTGACTGGCGGTAGTCCAGTGAACAGCGTGAGCTTAAGCGGCTCGGTGACCTGGACAATCGGAAATAACCAAGGCAATGGAACGATCACCCTGCAGTCCACGGCGAATACCAACAGCCAGATCCAGCTTTCCACTAGCGCCGGCAACCGCTCTGAGAGCCGCAGCTGGGCAAGCGATGGCAGCGGTCCGATTGGTCAATGGACTGACCTCAACGGTCAACCTCATCAGATGGCGCAACATAATTGCTGGACCGATGCAGTTTGGTTTTTCCCAGCCCTGTCCATGCTTTCCGACTACACCGATCCAACGATGGTTTACAACGACTTGGGTCAAGAACAGCATAACGGTCATAATGTCGAGCATATTCAGGCGTACCGATCAATCCCCGGTGCACCATCCAACATCCTGGCCCGTTTGAGTACAGTCGATTACTACCTGGATTCGCAAACCGCCATCCCCGTGGCTGTGGCGTTCGCCACCCATGCTGATGGCGATCTGAATGTGAACATCCCTGTTGACATCGAGTTCTCCCAATATCAAGCAGTCGATGGAATTCAAACGCCCTTTGAGGTCACGAGATCGTTCAACAGTTCGCCCTTGTACCAGATCACGATCAGCAGCGTGGGCCTGAACGGCCAAGGCTTGCCTGTTCGCCAGCCTTAGAGGCTGGCCTGAAAAGGAAAAACGACATGATCCGGCGGTTTGTCCTGTCCCCAACTCTGGTTTGCTTGTTTGTGTTTATCGCAGCGGTCTGTTCTTTGGCTCAACAGCCAACCACAGGACTACCGCCCCTTGGCAGCTTCGGAGGTGGGCCGTTCGACATTGTCAACTTGGCGAACCTGAATGTGCATCTCTCCATCCCGGTATTCAGCCGGGCGGGGAGAGGTATACCCTTCAGCTACAGTTTGGGTTATGACAGCCTGACATGGGAGCCTGGCCCTTCCGGCGGGGGGACTGCATGGCAGCCAGTGAACAGCAGTTGGGGATGGCGAGCAATCACCGAGGCCGCAACTGGATATGTCACCTACGGGACGGCGACACTTACTCTGACTTGCTACTCGGCTGGAATACCCGAAGGAACAATAATCACGTACGGCAGCTTTCTCTACCATGACCCCACTGGCGGATTTCACCCATTTAATGGAACTGCTGTGGTGGCTTCTCGGCCCTCGTGGTGCGGCGGAAACTACACAACTCCTCTGACTAACGCGGTTGCCCTCGACAATTCTGGTTACATTTTAACCACTAACGCCACTACCGCCACGGTGAATGCTCGTGGCGGTCTCACTATCGTAACGCCTCCGGTTCAGAATTCAACCGGCGCTGGGTCGATCACCGATGCGAACGGGAACACCATTTCGATCAGCTCTAGCGGCGTCATTACCGACACCCTAGGTACAGCACTGACCGTGAGCGGCACACCCCCGGGAAACGTTACCTACACCTACACCGCGCCAAACAATAACGAAGTGAGTGTGACGGTCTCCTACACCGAACATTGGGTGCAGACGTGCTTCGAGGTATCAGGAATCAGCGAATACCCTGCTACCGAGGTGCCTTTGATTAGCACGATCACCCTGCCTGACGGAAGCTCTTACCAATTCTCATACGAAACCACGGTCGGCTGCGGAACCAGCGGCAAAACCACCGGCCGGATCGCATCCGTCACTCTACCGACTGGCGGCACGATCTCCTACTCATATTCCGGCACAGGTTGCGGCAACACCAGCAACTGCATGATGGCTGACGGCGGTCCTGCCAGCATGACAAGAACCTTCAGCGGATTTGGTTCCTGGACCTATACTCGTGCCGTACAATCGGGTCAGCAGCTTCCGCAAACAAGCACAACGGTTATTGACCCGTCGGGCAACGAGACCGATCTGAACTTCTCGGGCGTTTATGAGACTCAGGGCAACGCCTACAACGGTAATGGCGGGTCCAAATCTCTACTTAAGAATACCTTCGATTGCTACAATGGAAACTTCACTAGCTGCCCGACAGCTATCGTGACTCCGCCGATCACGCAGAAATGGCTATATGATGAGCTTACCGACTCGGGCTTATACAAGACGAGCGTTCAAAGTTATGATCAATATGGTAACGTGACGGGGGAGAACGACTATGGCTATGCGACGGGATCACCGCTCGTTATCCGGAACATGGCCATAAGCTACAACTCTGCACTATGCAGTTCGAAGAACATCTGTGATCATCCATCCAGTGTGCAGGTGAACAGCGGCTCTGGTACGCAGTTTGGTTTGACCAACTATTTCTATAACGGAAACGGCAATGCCACAGAGGTTCAACGTTGGGTTTCCGGCAGCAGCTATCTGACCCAACAGTACAGCTACAATGGCAATGGGACCGTAAGCACGGCTACCGATCCCAACAACACAGTCACCAGCTATACCTACAATAGCAGCATTTGCAATGGAGCATTCCCCACCAGCGTTACCGTCGGATCATTGACAACTCGATACAACTATAACTGCAGCGGCGGCGTGGTGACATCGATTATCGACCCAAACGGCGCCACCACTGCCACGAGCTATACTGATCCATATTTCTGGCGCCCTGCTTCCACGACCGATGCACTTGGCAATGTGACCGATTACAACTACTATGGGGTGAATAACGCTGGAACTAGCCCCGCACTAAGCGTCACGCAGACGGAGTCGGTCCTGGCGTTTAACTCCTCTATCGTAGACAGGCTGAATACGGTTGACGGTTTTGGCAGACTTTCTCTCAGCCAGGTACGCGAAGGCCCCGGGTCGAGCACTTGGGATACGATAGAATACCTCTACAATAATTCTGGTCAAGTCTCATGGGTCACGCTTCCGTTCGCCGATTCCGCCGGGACAATCCAAGGGAATTTGCCCGCTACAAACTACACCTATGATGGCCTGGGCCGTTATGTTGATATCAAGCAGTCGCCCTGGACCAACCTCGACATCCACTACACATATTCTCTGAATGATGTCGAAGTGACGGTAAATCCTGCTCCCACGGGAGAAAACGCGAAGAGCCGGCAATTAGAGTACGATGCACTGGGTCGGCTGACCTCGGTTTGCGAGATGACCTCGATGAACGGTTCCGGTAGCTGTCCACAGCAGACCGGACATACCGGTTTCTACACCAGCTATCTATATGACCCCCTGGGCGATCTCACCAACGTTACGCAAAGCACCCAGAGCCGCTCGTACTCCTATGATGGTCTTAGCCGCATGACATCCGAGAGTAATCCTGAATCGGGCACGACGACCTATACCTACGACTCCATAGGCGCGAGCTATTGCGCCGGTTCTGCCAGTAGCTCGCCCGGCGACCTGACTGGCAAGGCGGATGCGGTAGGAAACCATGTATGCTATTACTACGACGGTCTCCATCGCCTCACAGCCGTTGGCAACAACAATCAGAGCGCAACCAATCCCTGCTTACGATTTGCCTACGACAACAGCACGGGCGTTAAGGGGTCGATTCCGGCGGGCATCAGCATCGCCAATCCTATGGGGCGCATGGTCGAAGCAGAGACCGACAACTGCGGCGCACAGGGCGACCCCACAATCACGGATGAGTGGTTCAGCTACTCGGCGAGGGGCGATCAGACTGATGCGTGGGAATCGACGCTGAATTCAGGTGGCTGGTATCATTCGCAGAATCAGTATGCTGCGAATGGGGCGATATCGGGCCGGTTCGGCTATCTGGGGACTGGCACGAGTACTCCTTTTACGAATGGACTCGGCTATGCGCTGGACGGCGAAGGCCGAATCAACGGTCTCTTGGACACGACCATCAACCAGTGGATTTGGGAGGGCACGACCTACAGCCCTGCCAACGAGCCCAACCAACTCCAATTCTACAGCCTGGACAGCGAAACTTTCGGCTGGGACCCGAATTCGGACCGGATGCTCTCTTGGACCTCCAACGTAGGCACCTTGTACCAAAGAGGCAATTTGACGTGGAACGCCAACGGGACGCTGCAACAAATGGCGATGACGGACACGGCAAACACGGCGAACACGCAGACCTGCACTTACCTTTACGATGATCTAGCACGCTCAAGCAATGTGAGTTGCGGAACCCAGTGGCAGCAGAGTTTCAACTATGATCCCTGGGGCAATATTAACAAGTCTGGCAGCTCAAGCTTTAGTTCGCAGGGAGGAAGCGGGAATCATGTTCCCGGCTACAGCTATGATGCCGATGGCAACGTGACCAATGACACCTCCAACACCTACACCTATAGTGTCTACGGGCGTCCGGGGACGGTGACCAGCGTCGGTACGACTGGGGTGTATGATGCTTTCACCCGGTTGGTGGAGGTACAGGCCACGAGCGGCAACACTCAGTTGCTGTATGCTCCCGACGGATATAAGTTTGCGTACATGAACGGCCAGTCAGTGCATAAGTATATTGCCCCGCTGGCGGCGGGGGTGCAGGCAGTATATACAGGAGCCACTCCAGCCGCTCCGGCCTATTGGAGACACTCCGACTGGCTGGGGACGGTGCGCATGGCTTCTACGCCCACCCAGACTGTCTACGGCGATCAGGCGTACGGGCCATTCGGCGAGTCGTATAACAGCATGGGCACCGGGTTGACCGACTTCACCGGCCAGACCAAGGACCTGACGAGCAGCATCTATGATTTCGCGTTCCGGCAGTACAGCCAGATTCAGGGACGCTGGATGGTGCCCGATCCGGCAGGACTGGCGGCGGTGGACATCACCAACCCGCAGACCTGGAACCGATATGCCT
>PLBD01000108.1:0-176 GCA_003135315.1 Acidobacteriaceae bacterium
CGGAATGCCGTTGGCTTCGGCCGCCCGGTAGATGATCTCCAGCTCTTTCACGCCGTGTACGTAGTCGTTGGGATACAGCAACTGATGCGGCGGATGGATCTTGATCAGCTTGATCCCCAGCCGCACGATCTGCTCCATGTCGGCCAGCACGTTGGTCGTGTGCCGCGGATGAACGC
>PLBD01000108.1:247-6024 GCA_003135315.1 Acidobacteriaceae bacterium
TCATCCCGAGCGGAGCGCAGCGGAGTCGAGGGATCTGCGGTTCACCCCACCCTGAAAAATCAGTTCGCCGCCGCTTGCATGACCGCCCGCTTGGCGAACACCCGCACCATCTCCCTGCGATACTCCGGCGTCAGCGCCGACGTCGTCAGCGGTTTCGCAGTCCGCGCCGCCAGCTCTCCAATGCGTTCGGCAATCTCTTCGCTCGGGACCATTCCAATCAGTTGCGCATCCGCATCCTTCACCAGGAACGGTGCGGGGTTGAGCGCTGTGATAGCCACTCGCGCGTCTTCCACGCGCCCCGACTTCATCTTGAGCGCGACCGCAACTCCGGCCAGCGGATAATCAATGCTCCCGCGCACCCGCAACTTCTGATAACTGCCGCGCCATCCGGCCGCCGCCTCCGGCAGATGCACTCGCGTGACAATCTCATTCGGCGCAAGGTGCAACCGCACAATGCCGTCGTTCACATAGAACTCTGACAATGGGGTACGTCGCAATCCCTCTGGCCCGGCAATCTCCACTTCCGCTCCCAGGCACAGCAGCGCCGGCGGCGTATCGCCGGAAAACGTCGCCCAGCAGAAATTTCCGCCGGGCGCTACATGACATAAGTTGCCGTCCTTCTTCAGGCAAAATCCGCAACTCTTGCGCCACAGCAGCGACTGGTTGTACCACAGGCAGCGCGTGTCCAGGCAAACGTTGCCGCCCAGTGTCCCCATGTTGCGCAACACTGGCGACGCCACCGTCTTCACCGCTTCGTACAGCACCGGGTAATCCTTGCGAATGATCGCCGAGTGTTCGATCGCGGTGAGCGTCGTCAGCGCGCCAATCTCCACCCCATTGCCCGGCATATTGCGAATCCCCCGCAATTCGCCAACCCCGCGCAAATCCAGCACATACGCTGGCGTGAACAGTTTCTGCTTCATCGACGGCAGCAGGTCGGTGCCGCCCGCGACGATCTTCGCCTCGCCATCGTGTTTCGCCATCAGCGCGACGGCTTCATCGAGCGTCTTGGGACGCAGCAGTTGGAAGCTGGGCAGGCTCACCGCTCACCTCCCGCTACCGAACCCGCCTGAGAACCCTGTCGCGACGGATCCAGCGCATGCCGCGTCGGCCCTTTGCCGCGGAACCATAGCGACCCTCCATGCTCGCGAAACTTCACCGGCGCGGTGGGATCAACCGACTCCGTCATCTCAATCCGCTTCATGCCCTTTTTCGCCCGCAATGCTGACAATATCCGCTCCGGGGTAAACGGACTCTCACGCAGTCGGACTCCCACAGCGTGGTAGATCGCATTCGAGATCGCCGGAATCGTCGCCGCCAGCGATCCTTCGCCGGCTTCCTTCGCGCCGAACGGCCCTTCGGGATCGACACTCTCCACGATGATGCATTCGATCTCCGGCGATTCCGTCGACGACGGGCTGCGATACTCCAGCAGCCCCGGATTCATCAGCAGGCCATCTTTCCATATCATCTCTTCTTCCAGCGCCTGGCCCAGCCCCATCCAAACCGAGCCGATCACCTGGCCCTCGACCGCCACCGGATTCAGCGCCCGTCCGCAGTCATGCGCGGCCCAGATCTTGTGCACCGTCACTTCGCCGGTCTCTTCATCAACGCTCACGTCGGCCACTTGCGCCGAATAGGAGTACGCCGGCGAGGGTCCGACTCCGCCGCCCTTGTGTTTGCCGCCGCGCGCTTCGGTTGGAGGAGCGTACGATCCTGTGCCCGTCAGAGCCCCGTGAAAATCGATCGCCGAGACCACTGCTTCCTCGAAACTCATGTGCTCTTTTGGACCTTCTTCTTTGCGCGTCTGCAACACCGATCCGCGCAGGATCTGCCCGTCCACGTGGCCTCGGGCCGCTTCTTTGTCTTGCAGTATCTCCGCCGCTTCTGAATCGTTATCTCCCGCAACAGCGCCGCGCTTGTACACGCGATCGCTGTGCATGATCACATCTTCCGGCGCGCAGTTCATGCGCTTCGCGGCTGCGCTCACAATGTTCTTCTTCACATCCTGCGCCGCGCGCAGCGCAGCATTGCCGGACATAAAGGTCACGCGGCTGGAATACGATCCCAGATCGATGGGCGTAAGGTCGGTATCGGCGGCGATCACTCGCACTCGCGCCAGGTCGCAACCCAGCACTTCCGCCACCACCTGCGCCGTCATCGTGTCCGAGCCCTGTCCAATCTCCGATGCGCCCGTATACACCACTACACCGCCGTCACGATCGATCTTGATGTTCACCGTCGAGTGCGGCATGTCGGAACGGATAATGCTGTTGGCCGCGCCGCTCACGTAATGGCTGCACGCCACGCCCAAGCCACGCCCTTTCGGCATCTTGTCCTTGCGTTCGGCCCAGCCCGATCGCGTGATCACCTGGTCGATGCATTCCGGCAGCCCGTAGCTCAGTACGCGCAGGCCGTTCACCGTGACCGTCGGCGGCTTCAGCAGGTTCACGCGCCGCACCTCGGCGGGATCGAGTTTGAGCGTCGCGGCAATCTCATCCATCTGCGACTCAAAGGCGAAGCGCACATTCACCGTGCCGTGTCCGCGCATGGCGCCGCAGGCCGGCTTGTTGGTCAACACGCGATAGCCGTCGTAGCGAATGTGCGGAATGTCATACAGCGCGCCCAGCAGCGCACCCGAATACAGAATCGTGACCACGCCGTACGAGCAATACGCGCCGCCGTCCTGAATAACCTCGCACGCCACCGCTGTCACGCGCCCATCGTTCTTCACGCCGGTCTTCAAATCGATGATGGTGCGCGGGCGTCCGCGATGCGCCCAGAAAACTTCCTCGCGCGTGTACGTGATCTTCACCGGGGCCCTCGCCGCGCGCGCCGTCACCGCCGCAATGATTTCCAGTGGGATGATCTCGCTCTTGCCGCCGAAGCCGCCGCCCACCAGCGGCTTGATCACCCGGATCTGCGACATCGGCATCTCCAGCACCAGCGACAGCTTGTGCTGCAGGTAGTACGGCACCTGCGTCGACGACCACACCGTCAGCCGTCCCATCTTGCCCGTGTGCGGATCCAGCTCGAAATTCGCCAGCGTGCAGTGCGGCTCCATCGCCGCATGCGTCACCTCATTGGCGATGTAGCGCGCCTCGGCGACGTAATCCGCCTCGGCAAAGCCTTTTTCCGGATCGCCGAAAACGTGGTGATAGTCCTTCTCAAGATTGTGCGGACGGTTCTCGTGAATCAGGTCCGTCTCCGCCTTCATCGACTCGACCGGATCGAAGTACGCCGGCAGAGGCTCGTACTCCACGTCAATCAGCTCCAGCGCTTCCTCGGCAATCTCCTCCGTCACCGCGGCGACACACGCCACATGATCGCCGACGTACCGGACCTTGCCGACCGCCAGCGCCGTCTCATCGTGACCGACTGGAAGAATGCCGTAAGGATTGGGCGCGTCCTCGCCCGTTACCACCGCAACCACGCCTTGCAGCGCCTTGGCGCGCGACGTGTCGATGCACTTGATGCGCGCGTGTGGATAGGGCGAATGCAAAATCTTGCCCACCAGCATGCCGGGAAGGGTGAAATCGTCGGTGTACTTGCCCGCGCCGGTGGTCTTGCCCGCCGCGTCAATCATCGCAACGGACTTGCCGATAACAGAAAAATCAGTCATGAAAAATCAGCCTTTAGCAATTAGCTTCGAGCCACGAGCTTCGAGCTCAAAGCTCCTAGCGTCCAATCCCAGCTTTGCGGCTCCAGCTCCCGGTTATAGATAACGGTTGTCTTCTGCCGCCGTTTACCGCCCGTAGCTCGCGGCTCGCGGCGCGAAGCTCGTAGCTAGCAGCTCGCAGCTACTTCGCCTCCACCAGCTCCTGCTTCGTTCCTTTTTGTTCCGCATCGATCGCCGCCCGGATCGCCTGGTACATCTGCGAATATCCCGTGCAGCGGCACAAGTTGCTGCTCAGCGCGTCGCGAATCTCGTCCTCGCTGGGATCGGGATTATTGGCCAGCAGCCACTTGATCGTCATCATGAATCCCGGCGTGCAGAAGCCGCACTGCGAGCCGTGCTGATCCACCATCGCCTGCTGCACCGGATGCAGCGTTCCATCGGCCGCCGCCAAACCTTCGATCGTCGTGACCTTGCGGCTGCGCACGGTGTGGGTGAGGACCGAGCAGGAATAATGCGGCACGTCGTCGATGAGAACCGTACAGGCGCCGCATTCGCCGCGGTCGCATCCCAGCTTGGCGCCGGTGAGGCCCAGGTTGTAGCGCAACGTCCAGGCCAGCGTTTCCTGCCTCGCGACGTCGACCCGGCGCTGCCGGCCGTTGACGTTCAGCGTGATGAGCCGCTCGCCCGCACCGATAAGCGGCGCGTTGCCGTGATGAGTGGAGGCCCGGAACAAATAGCCCGCGGCCGAGACTGCCGCGCCGCCGGCAATCACGCCCATGATGAATCTGCGCCTCGATACCGCCTTCGACGTCTCCTCAGGCATGTTCCTGCGTGTCCTTTCAGCGATTGTGAGTTACCTGTTGTCGAGCCGGCACGCTTTAGCATGGGCAAGCTGATTCGGTTCCTGGCACTGTGCGCGCTCTCCAAATTGAGCTGGCCGCGCTTCGATACCGGCAAATAGCGCCGCGATCATCCCTTCCGCTTCGAGATCATTGAGTGGGCCGTGACCCACCATGAAACGGAAGATTGTCGGCCCATAGACGAGATCCAATACGAGATCGGCATCCAGGCCGTCGCGGATCTCCCCACGCGCTACACCGCGCTGCAAAAGCGTGGCCGACAGAATAGCGGATTCGGACTCGGCACTGCGCTGGCGCCCGCGGCACTTCGAATCGGCCATGGCAGTCTGCGCCATTCTCAAGCGGCCTCCCCGTGCTCCAGCGTTGTCACATCGATGGCAACATCGCGTGGCCCTTCCTGACGCCGGGCCAGGCGGCAAATTGCTCCACCTACGTGGTATTGCTCCGGACAAGTAACGTCAAAGCCGGGCGCGAACGACTGCGCCCTTGGTTCCCAGAAAATCCGAATCAGCCACCTCTGCAGTGCCCGGCCCCGCCCATTCAGGGTCAGGCTTTGCATCGACACAATACGCCCAGTATTGGAAGTAACCCTGAGGAAGTCAAGAATACTGGCGGGCTCAACAACCGAAGTGTTTGGCACTACGGCAAATCGACCCATCAGGTATTGGGTCGGCTCTTGATGGCTTCAGGTTGCGATCCCGTTGCCGAAACGACGCTTCAGTTCGTCCTCGGTTTCGCCGTCTAAGCCCCGTGCTGTGCGTGCGCCCACTCTTTGCGGCGTTCGCAACGGTCGCGTGAGAACACTGACCATTTGGCAGATTCAGACGAATGATCTCGCTGCGAGAGCGGCACGCAGGCTGAGCTTCATTGGTCAGCCGATTATAATCGGACGAAGATCCCTATGAACTGGACCCGTAGAGACGTATTCAAGGTTGCTGGCGCGGCGTCGTTCACAAAGATCGCGCGCGCCGGGCGCGACGCCGACATTACCATTCAGCCGGGGGCCTTCCAGGCCGGAGATCATTCGCTTGACAAGTACTCCTGCCCCGAGTGGTTTCGCGACGCCAAGTTCGGCATCTGGGCGCATTGGGGACCGTCGTCGGCGATCGGTGCGGGGGACTGGTACGCCCGCAATATGTACATGCAGGGCAGCCGCCAGTACGAGTATCATTTGAAGACCTACGGCCACCCCTCTAAATTTGGCTACAAGGACACGATCCCGCTGTGGAAGGCCGAACGCTTCGACCCCAAGGCGCTGGTGCGCATCTACCGGGAGGCGGGAGCGAAGTACTTCGTCA
>PLBD01000106.1 GCA_003135315.1 Acidobacteriaceae bacterium
CGAGGCCCAAGCCTGCCATAAACACCGAGAGCACGATCGAAACCAGCGCGGTGTTTACACCGAACTTGGCCATCGCTAACCGCAACCAGACCAACTCGTAGAGAATGCTGCAGAAACCTGAAACCAGAAAGAAGAGGAAGATTGCCGCCATCACCAAGCCTTCGACCGAGTGTATTCCACTATGAGCAAGCGGCTGTGGTTAACTTCGGTCACGAAGTCATCGAGGACACCGCGGAGACGCGGCACCACTGATCCCTCGTTGTACATGGGAATGAAGAGAGTGAGCAGGTTGGGATAAGGCCGTGGCTGCAACAGCGGGCCGTTACTGTTCGGTGTTTGCATGTGGTAAGTGGTGGGGCGTTTTTCGTGAGTCTATCACCGTAAACCAGTTTGAGCTACCATTCAGCAAGCAGTGTCCTGGTGAATGAGCGCAAGCGTGAACGCCCAAACAAACTACAACCTGGCCCTCCCTTTTTACAAGAACTCACTAACAAATCCAGAGAACCTGGCTCTTTGGGTTGGAGGAGCGCAGTTTTCTTATGGAGAGTTGGCAGGTCTTGCGCGACGCATTGCGGGCTGGCTTGGACGAAATGGGGGAGAGGTCTCGGGGAGAGTGGGGATTCTTGCCTCTCGCACCGTCGCGGCATATGCGGGAGTGCTGGGAACGCTATGGTCGGGTGGAGCGTACGTTCCCATCAACCCTCACACCCCCGAGGAGCGCTTGATTCGCATTCTGCAGATGACGAATCTTGATGCGCTAATCGTCGACCAGGCCGGTATGGATTTGCTCTCAGACCGGGTGCTGGAATGCGCACCTCGCCGGATACTCTTCGGGGCCGGCGCAAAACCGCCGCTTCACGCGCTGGAGTTCCGGGGAATCGAGCTGGAGAGTCTCGCTGAATTGCCCGACGAGGGGCCCGATCAGCCCGTAAACGTGCCCGAGGATGCGCTGGCATACATTATTTTCACTTCGGGCAGCACCGGTACGCCTAAGGGCGTGATGATCGAAACCGGCAGCGTCGCGCAGTTTTGCCGTGTGGTGCAGGAGCGCTGCGAGTTTCTCTCCACGGATCGAGTCTCGCAGGTGGCTGAACTGACATTCGACAACTCTGTGCTGGACTTGTACGTAACCTGGGCGGCCGGGGCTGGACTCTACGTGGTGCCCGCTTCTCAGTTGATGGCTCCGGCGAAGTTCATCCGCGAGCACGGGCTGACTATCTGGTTTTCGGTGCCCTCGACCGCATGCATCATGGAGCGGATGAAGATGCTCCAGCCCGGAGCATTTCCGTCTCTGCGATGCTCAATTTTCGCCGGCGAGGCGCTGCCCATCGCTGCCGCGCGAGCATGGCAGATCGCGGCGCCGAACAGCGTGGTGGAGAATTTCTACGGCCCAACCGAGGTGACGGTCGACTGCATACGACAGCGCCTTGAAGATCCTCCCAATGTCACNNCAAGCCGGCATTGTGGACGCGAATCTCAATTTCCTGCCCCGGGGCGAGCAAGGGGAATTGGTAGTGTCGGGCCGGCAAGTGGCGCGCGGATATTTCCAGGACCCCGAACTGACCGCGGCTCGTTTTCCCACGATCGCGGGACGCCGATGGTATCGCACGGGAGACCTGGCTTATGAGGACTCGTCTGGGGCCTTCCACCACCTGGGCCGAATTGACAACCAGGTCAAGATCCTCGGGAACCGGGTGGAGTTGGAGGAAATCGAGGCGCATCTGCGCGAAGTGGTGGGAACAGATCTGGTGGCGGCGGTGGCCTGGCCTGTCGCCGACTTCCGGGCAACCGGTGTCGTTGCATTCCACTGCACTCCGGGAGTTACTCGCGACGCGGTGCGTGATGGAATGAAAAAGCGTGTGCCTGATTATATGGTTCCGCAGCGGGTACATCAGCTGGATGCGCTCCCGTTGGGATCAAGCGGCAAGATCGATCGGAAAGCGTTGCTCCGGATGCTGGACGAGAAGCTGATTTAGGATTTGTCTGCACGCGCTTGTATCCGCTCTTCTGAGAAGCCATAATCCACCAAGCTATGCTGCGACAGCTGACCCTCCCGGATGGACTAACGGTGTTTTCGTTGAATGCCGACGAAACGCGTTACGTCCACCGCGAAGTCTTCGTCGACAGGTGCTACCTGCGCCACGGCATCGAGTTGCACGACGGCGATTGCGTGTTCGATGTGGGCGCCAATGTTGGGTTGTCGGCAGTTTTTTTCCATCGCGAACGCAAGTCGGTCCGCGTCTTTGCGTTTGAACCCAGTCCCGTGGCATGTGAGTGCCTGAAGGCCAACGTCGAGCTCCACGGAATCGACGCCCGCGTCTTCGAATGCGGATTGTCGAGCAGTCCCGGCACTGCGGAATTCACTTTCTATCCGGGCAACACGGTCCTGTCTGGATTCCACGCCGATCTTGAAGCTGACCGCGGCACGACCAGGACCTACATGGTCAACAGCGGCTTCTCTCCGAGGGCTGCGGACCTTTTTCTTAGCTCTATGTTCAAGAAGACGACCTTTCCTTGCCGCTTGCGAACGCTTTCGGAAATCATCGACGAGGAGGGCGTCACGCGAATCGATCTGCTGAAGATAGACGCGGAGAGAAGTGAGCGGGAAGTCT
>PLBD01000369.1 GCA_003135315.1 Acidobacteriaceae bacterium
TGACCGCCGATCAGGAGTTTCAGGCTGGATTTACCTGCAATGGCGTGCATGCTACTCCCACAACTGCACTTCCGTTCACCTGCCTGGCGTCGCAATTCGGATCCACGCTTACCCAGGTTCCTTCGCCAGGAACTGAAAACGACGATAAGAATCCCCCACGCATCGCGCACCGCAACCTCTTCGATCTTGCAATCGGAGATGACAACCTCTTCAGGGGGGACAAATACAAGTGGAGCCTGCAATTCACGGTGATTAACCTGGCAAATAATTACGCCCTCTACAACTTTCTCTCAACATTCAGCGGCACGCACTACGTCACGCCGCGAGCGTTGACAGCGCAGATAGGATTCCACTTCTAGGCCATGGTTGATGGAGAGGGGTCTCTAAAACGAGATTTCTCCCCTCGTTAACTCGGCTATACAGAGTTAACAAAGTCTCATGATGGTATTTCCAGCCGGCATGGACGCTGGAAGGCACTTCTCTACCGCCGGAAGACCTTGCTTGAAAAAAATGCCACTCAATAATGAGTGGCATCTAGGCGAATTGGCGGTGCGATGGCCCGGCTGCACCTGCTACTTGGACTTCCGCTTTCGCTCTGCCCAACGCAGCTTCATCATCTCAGAGATGCGTTTGCGGGCGGCGGCGCTCATATGCCGGCGCGGGCGGGTAGTATGGCTACTGACGCTGCCTGCGGGCCTGCCGCGGCGGCGCGGTGCTGCTCCCGGTCCTTCCAGGGCCGCGATGGCCCTATCAAGACGCTCGCGCTCTCTCTTGAGATCATTGACTATGCTCTGAATATCCATGCTTCTCCTTTCGAGCTGCTATAAACTCCAAACTAGTGTAACAGTGAGATGAAAATAGTGCCGACAATTTGAAGTAATGTAGGGCTTATTTCACGACTGCCGACTTAGAGGTGTTAGTGGAGCCCGGCACCTAGGTTAAGGCCGACGTATCCTTCGAATGTGTGATATTAACGGCAGGGTAGGAACTAAAGTCTTAGTTGACGCGAATCTCTTTTGGAGAACCCTGGCTGGATCTTGCTAGAAAGAGGAAATCCTAGTGGCAGAAAAAAGCTACCATATGACCCCAGAGCAGTTCCGGCAATACGGACGCGACATGGTTGACTGGATCGCGAACTATTATGAAGAGATCGAGGCCCTGCCCGTCTTATCGCAGGTACGGCCGGGCGAAGTCCGCCAGAAACTGCCTGGCGCCCCGCCGCGAGAAGCCGAAGATTTCGGGGCGATCCTGGCCGACATAGATAAAGTTATCCTTCCTGGAGTTACTCACTGGCAGTCCCCCAATTTTTTTGCCTACTTTCCGGCTAACGCATCGGGACCGGCGATTCTGGGAGACCTGCTTTCTTCAGCCCTGGGAATCCAGGGAATGCTTTGGGCCACCAGTCCTGCATGTACGGAATTAGAGACTCACGTTCTGGATTGGTTAGTACCGATGTTGGGACTTCCGGAGAAGTTCCTGTCGAGCAGTTTAGGCGGCGGAGTGATCCAGGACACCGCTTCCAGTTCTTCGTTATGCGCCATGTTGGCGGCCCGCGAACGCGCCACAAAACACAGCAGCAATCGCCGCGGATGCGACGGGAGACTTGTGGCCTACACCTCAAATCAAGCCCACTCTTCCATTGAAAAGGCCGCCATGGTCGCCGGGATCGGCGCGGAGAACCTGCGACTCATCGAAGTGGACGATAGCTTTGCAATGCGCCCGGAGTCATTGGCAAAACAGATCGCGCAGGACCGCGAAGCCGGCCTAGTTCCATTCTTCGTGTCGGCCACGGTGGGAACAACTTCTTCCAATGCTCTGGATCCGTTACCGGCCATCGGCACCATCTGCCGGGATAACGACCTTTGGTTTCACGTGGATGCTGCGATGTCGGGAACGGCCGCCCTGTGTCCGGAATTTCGCTACATACAGAACGGCCTGGATTTGGCCGACAGCTACACCTTCAATCCGCACAAGTGGATGTTTACCAACTTTGACTGCAATTGTTTCTATGTCGCCGATCGCAAGGCGCTAATCGACACGCTAAGCATATTGCCGGAATACTTGCGCAATCAGGCGACGGATTCGGGCGAGGTGTTCGACTATCGCGATTGGCATATCCCGCTGGGGCGGCGCTTTCGCTCGCTGAAGCTGTGGTTCGTAATTCGGTATTACGGTGTCGAAGGGCTACAGTTTCATGTCCGGCGGCACATAGCAATGGCGCAGCAGTTTCTGGAATGGGTAAAGCAGGACAAGCGCTTCGAAGTCGCCGCCCCGGCACCGCTGAATCTGGTGTGCTTTCGTCATCGCGATGGGGACAAGAATAACGAGGAACTGATGAACTGCTTGAATCGTAGCGGCGAGCTTTATCTCACCCATACACGCCTGAATGGGCGATTCACTTTGCGCTTCTGCGTCGGCCAGACCAACACGACCGAGCGGCATGTGGAGCATGCATGGAAGAGAATTCAACGGGAGACAGACAAATTGGGCGGAAGTAAGTAAAGGACTCGCGACCGTCGGCTGACCGGCGAGGCTCGACTACTACTGCTGCGCATCACCCTGGCTTGGCTGAGTGATGGGCGCCGGAGTCATGCCGAGGAACGACGTTCCCATGAACCTTCCACTGGAACTGAAGTTCCATGTGAACAGGGCAGAACCCGCGTGGGCGCAGGTCTGGCAGCCGTTCCGCAGCGGATAGCCAATGATGAACTGCAGGCCGCCCTTGGGGCCGGTCTGCGAGTTGGGCCAGGTCTTGCCGTCGCGATCACCCGGCCACAGGTTGACCTTGGGGAACTGATTCTGCAGACTCTGAAACTGGAAGCTTTGCTGCATGTCCTTCTGGTCCAGAAGCTTCAGGTTTTCCGCATTGACGATCCGCGGCTGGCCGTTGACCAGCAGCAGTCCGTAGGTTGAGCGCAGGGGATATGTTACCCAGGCAATGTCGACCGGCCCAACCGCCTGGAAGCCGGTCAGGATGCCAACCTCGCCCGCCATTTGCTTATAGAGTTCGCGGGTGAAGCTCACCGCATCGGCAGACGCTCCCGCCTTCGGCATCTGGTCGATCACGCACTGGGCGAACTTCAACGATGGCGAAACCTTGTCGCACGCCGCATGGGCGCTGGTTAGGAAGCCGCTGCCCGGTTGCCACACTGCGGATGAGCCGATGTTGACCGGCGTCGCTTGTCCGAGGCCGAAGGTGGCCAGTGTGATGACGGCAAGCAGCACGAATAATGTCCGCATACATCCCCCTGAGGGCCTGTTTGGATTGCGAATGGAGTTTAGCAGACGGCGCTGGGAGACTCCCAAGCTAACCGCCTGCTGGCAGGGATTGCGCGGACAAAACCCGCGCTCGGCCATCGTCATAACAACGTTGTTCTCTCCGTCACAACCTGGCAAGAGTGCTTGTCATTCTTTCCTTTGCATGATATGAATATGAATTCATGTTCATGTTATTGCATCGCGGTCTCTTCATTTCCGGTTTGGCCATCTGGATCGCGGCCACCCTCGCCTTGCGCTTCGCCGGACAATTCATACTTCACGCGCGCCCCTGGCCGGCAACTCTCATCCTGTTCGCGGTGAGCTTTCTTCTGATGGCGTGGCTGGCACGGCGTCTGTGCCGCCGATTTCAGGTGCCGCCCGAGCAGTGGCCGGCCGGTGCCATCTCGCTTGCACTGCCAACGCTGTTGCTGGATCCCTTCTCCAGCGCCTTCTTCCCGGTGGTCTTTCCCAACCTCGCCCCTGAACTGGCTGGCATCTTCGGCGGCTGGATGCTGGTCTGTTGTGCCGGCGCGCTGCTGGGAGGAACGCTGCGTCCCAGCGTACTGCCGTGACCAGCCATCGTCCTGATCTGTTGAAGTTCGAACAACTGCCGCCGGAACCACGCCAGAAGCGCAGCCAGGAGAAGCGCAGGCGCCTGAAGGATGCGGCACTTCAACTCTTCCGCTCGCGTGGGTACGAGCGCACCTCCGTCGAGCAGATTGCCAAGCGCGCCAACCTCGCCACGGGCACTTTCTATCAACATTACCGCTCCAAGCAGCAACTGTTGCTCGCGCTCATGGACGAGCTGTTGGCGGCGATGGGCCGGCTGAGTCTTCGTCCCAGTTACAGCGGCGATGTCCGCGCGAGTCTGCGGGAGTTGTTGGCCCGTGGCTTCTCCAACGACCTGCGTTATCTGGGAGCCTATCGCGCATGGGAAGAAGCCGTACTCTACGACCCACAAATGGCCAACAGCCAGATAAAGATCCGCGAGTGGACGACGCAGCGCGTCGCCGCACTGCTTGCCGCGTTGCAGCAGTGGCCCGGCGCGCGACCCGGCGTCGATGTGCCGGCACTAGCGAAGGTCATCGATACCTTGTTTTGGAGCCTGATGGCGCAGGCTGTATTCATCGGGAGGGTGGAGCTGAACGACTGGATCGATGCAGCAACCCACCTGATCTACCACGCGCTGTTCCATGACCCGCAAGAATGAAGATGCGAAGCCGCAGTATCTCCGCGACGCCTAACTAGCATGTTTGTTCTTGCTTGACACCTATTGTTGCGGAGGCGGCGCCGACTGCGTCGTCGATGGCGCCGGGGAAGCCTGTGGCTGGCGGGTCGGTCGGGTAAGTTTCGGCGGCGGCGGTGTAGGTATGTACACGGTCCGCAGGAACTTCCCACTGGCATCGAAGTCCCATCCGAAGCGGGCCACGCCTACGTGCTGGCAGGCATGGCACCCATTGATCAGCGGGTAGCTCACGATGAACTCGGTCCCTCCCGCCGGCAGGCTTTGGGTCCGCGGCCAGGGAGTGCTGCTGCTGCGATCGCCCGGCCAAACATCGGACTTGGGAAACCGCTGCTTCACGGCCTGGAACATCGCATTCTGATCCATCGCCGCGCGATCCAGCTTTTGCAGATCGTCGACGTCGAGAATCTTAGGATCGCCGTTCACCAGCAGCAGGCCGTAGTTGT
>PLBD01000385.1 GCA_003135315.1 Acidobacteriaceae bacterium
GCAGAGACGGCGATATTCAACCACGCCTCTTGCCCTACGTACCCATCTGGAGAACGCGCTCTTCGCCCCGGGGCAACAAGAGCGAAACCAACTTCATGAGAGCATCTTCCCGGGTTTAGAATCGTCCGAGAAAAGCTTATGAAGACTCGACGATTAGGCAACTCTGACTTGGAGATCACTCCCATCGGTATTGGCGCATGGGCGATGGGAGGCGGTGACTGGGTTTTCTCCTGGGGCAAGCAGGAGGACGACGAATCAATCGCGGCGATTCACACGGCGCTCGATGCAGGCGTCAACTGGATCGATACCGCGGCCGTCTACGGACTGGGCCACTCGGAGGAGGTCGTCGGCAAAGCGATCGCGGGACTCGCACAGCGACCTTACGTGCTCACCAAGTGTGGTCTGGTGTGGAATGACCAGCGCGAAATTGGGCAGAGCTTGAAAGCTGCTTCCGTGCGCCGTGAACTGGAGGCAAGCCTGCGGCGGCTCCGGCTTGATGTGATCGATCTTTATCAGATCCACTGGCCTGATCCAGAGCCCGAGATTGAGGAAGGCTGGCAAACCCTGGCCCAACTCCAAAAGGAGGGCAAGGTCCGATACATTGGCGTGTCGAATTTCAACGTGGAGCAAATGAAACGGGTCGGGAGGATCGCGCCTATCACTTCCGTGCAGCCGAACTACAACATCGTGACCCATGACATCGAGAAGGAATTGCTGCCGTTTTGCCGTGAGCAGCATATCGGCGTCATCGTGTACTCCCCGATGAAGTCCGGGCTGCTGACAGGCAAAATGACCCGCGAGCGCATCGCATCGCTGCCCCCAGACGACTTTCGTCCGCGGACCGCCAGTTTCAAGGAACCATTGCTGAGCCGCAACCTCGGGCTGGTGGAGGTACTCCGCGGCATCGGCGAACGTCACAGTTGCACGCCGGGCGAAGTTGCCATCGCCTGGACGCTGCGAGATCCGGTCGTCACCGGGGCGATTGTGGGTATGCGGTCTGCCGAGCAGGCTAGGCAGATCGTGCGCTCGGCAGAATTACGTTTGAGTGCCGATGAGGTTCTTGAGATCGAGGCATATCTGAACGCGAATCCCGTTGGCAACTGAGACTTTGAACCCCGCGAAGCCCCGGTCGTGGAGTCTGAGCAGAGCTGAAAAGAGCGGAATGATGCGCCCTTCGCTGAGCGCAGTTCTTCACCGTAGTACGGCCCCTCCGTCCCGCCTTCCAATAAGCCGAGACAGGCTCCACAGAGTCGGGACCGCACTCCGGTATTTTGGCTGAGGCTTACGAAGGCCGGACCGCCTGCAGAAAGCCCGCCAGCTTCGCCGTCGCTTTGTACTGCGGGATCGGCTCCAGTTCCTTGAACGCACTGGTGAAGGCGTTGGACAGGCTCCACATGGCGCCGGGTAAGCGTCCAACAGGCAATGGCAGCAGAAACGCGTCTATGTCGTCTGGCTGGATGACAAAGAGCCCATCAGGCTTGCGCCAATCAGAGGCGAGCTTTGCCAAGAACTTGTTTGGCGCCACTCCCGCAATTCCAATCTCCCGGCAACAGGGCAGTACGAACCCAGCAGCTGAGGAATACCGGGGCGACACGATCACGCCGAAAATCTCGCCGGCCGTCGCCGAAAGATTCCCAAACGGGATGCCGGTGCTTGGTCTCGCCTCTAGGGTCAATAAGCGCCTGGTAACAACGCTAGGCCCTTGCTAACAGGCGAACAGACGGCGCAAACTTACGCAATTGCCTGATAACAACAGCTACAAATTCCTGCTGAGCGGGCGAATCCGAAGTTGGTGCTTTACGGCAACCCGGCATACTCCGCTTTGGCTTGTTTCAGGATGGGGATGTCGGGATCGGCGTCTTTCCACGAGCTGAAAAACTCCTGATACGCGGCACTTGCCTTCCGAGTATCGCCTTGCAGGGCATAAGCGCGGGCAAGGCCCAATCGCGCCAAGGCTCCGAGGGGATAGTTCCCGACCGCGCCCCGATGATCGATGTATTTCTGAAACTCGGCGGCAGCTTCAGCGCCCTGATGCATCGCCAGAAATGCCTGCCCGCGAACATAAACCGGGAAGAGCGGAAATTCAAGGTCACCACCGCCCAGCTCATAGCGCGACGCTACCTGGAGAAACTCCACAGCTTTGGCCGGATTATTTTGGTCTAGTTGAATTGCCGCCCGGATTGTCGGCACCCAGTACATGTTGACGATTTTGTCCAGCGGGTAGCGCTTGGCCAGTTCGGCGGCGATGGTTTCGGCGCGCCCAGTGTCTCCAGCTAGAGCTAGCGCTAACGCAGCTTGAAGATGCACACCAGGCCACCCTCCTGATAAGGCCAAGGCTGCATAGACGTCACGCTGCGCCTGCTGGGGGTAACCAAGCTCGACTTCCTGCAAGGCGCCCTCGACCTCTAATTCAGCGGGCCACACTCCTGCGTCCTCCTTGTTGCCAACTTCGGCTTCCACCGCCCGACGGGTGAACTCCCGCGCCTTACGGAGGCGGCCATGGTATGCCTCCGTGTCCGACTGCAGAGACAGATAGTCGCCATCGTCGCTCGGCATCCGGGCCGCCTGTTTCTCCATACCGGCGGAATCACCGTTGAGGAAGGACAACAGATACTGGTCCGCGACTTGGAAAAATGTATCCGAGTGGCGAGCTTGCAGGGCCGCCTGCGCCTCTTCAAAGCGATTCATCGCCAAGGCTGCGGGCACTAAAACTTCATAGTTGAGATCAGCGCCCGGTTCCAGCCGTACCGCTTCTCTCGCCTCCAGTAGAGATTTTTCGTATCGCCCAAGAAATCTGTAGCGCAAGGCTAACATGTAGGCAGGCCTCGCTTCTCGGGGATACAGCTGCCGCCACTGTTCCAGAACCGCAACAGCCTTATCCTCTTCACCCGTCGCAATCATGTAGTAGCGCGATTCGATGTAAAGCCTCTCTCTCTCGCTCACCCGGTCGCGCAGCTCGAAAGCCTTCTTACAGTTCACGGACGCGGGTTCGTCCATGCCGATGTCGTTATAAGCCGTCCCGAGGTGCGCATATGCCATGGCGAAATTGGGATCGAGTTCGATCGCACGTTTGTAAAACGGAATCGCCGCCTCGTCGCCCCTGTCCACCCAGGCCTTCACGCCCGCGCTGTAGGCTTGTAGCGCGGCCAGCGACGGAGTGCTCGCCTGCTCCACGGGTGTGTCGTACTTTTTGATCGAACCTAGAGACTCTCCCAGCTTGCCGCGCAGGCCTGAGGCCGCCGTGTCTAGCGACGGGAGTATCTTTTCCTTGCTCTCTGCGCGCGCCTGTTCGGATGCGAGCGAGTCACCGTTGGCACAATTGGTTACTCTGAGCACGACAACGTATTCGCTGCCGAGGTTGGCAATCGACCCTTGTAGCAGAGCATCGCCGCTCACTCGCTGGCAAAGTTCGCGCGCCATCTCACCCGTAAGCCGCTGACCAGGGTTTCGGCTCATTAGTTTGAGCGCCTCGCTGATCTTTTGATCGGGAACGACGTTCAGATACGGCGACTGGTCCAAGTCAACCTTCAGCGCTTCCATAAGCGTGTCGTCCAAAACAGGGTCGCCGGTCCGGTTGTCAAAGTCGGCGACAACAATGGTGTCCGTTTCCGCGAGCTTCAGTGCCCGAAGGGATCGCCAGTACCACATGCCGCAGAGGATGGCGACCGACACCACCAACGTTGCGGCTGTGCCCGCGAACATTCTCGCGAACCGACTGCCGAAAACTATTGAACCCTCTCGTTTGTCTTCTTGCGTGATGACACTTGTCCGGATCGTGTGTTGCTGGAAAATGATCCCGCCGGAGGGGTCGCTGGCTTCGGCGGTCCCCCCGGGGACAACGCTTAGACTTTCCGGCGCTGTTACTTTCACCGGCGAAATAAATTGATACCCCCGCCCGGGCAAGGTGACTATGTAGTTGTTGTTCCCGGGCTTCTCCGCGAGAGCCCGACGCAGCACATGGATGCTTTGCACTAAGCTGCTCTCATCCACAAAGGTATCTGGCCAGACATTCTTAAGCAGTTCGTCACGGCTTAGAACCCTTCCTGGGTTCCGCACCAAGTACAACAACACATCAAAAGCCCGGCGGTTGAGCGTTACAACCTCGTCTTCCCGGCGTAGAGTGCGTGCCAAGGCATCGACCTGAAACCCCTCGCCAAATTGAAATATCTCCTCTGTTTTCATTGGTTTATTGACATTTTATAACTTGTTAGAAGGTGTTACTGGCATTTTTTTTGGGTCCGCCGCATATTCGCGTTCGTGAACAGCGCGGCTGCATGGCACCGACTGTACCAATGGTTAAGCGGACGAGCAAGCGTCTTGTTTTTCACCCGGTCCACTCCGGCGGCCGCTCAGAAGTCCGCGCACTCGGTGCGAACCGAAGTAAGGACCCAGCGGGAGAGTACGACCTTGTTGTTCGGTGGCGTAGTGACGGGTGTCGACATTTGCCCGCTCTGCGGACAGAAGTTAGCCCCGGCGCAGGCGGGGCAAGTGGCACCGCGTCGAGGGTCCGGACGGAGCGCTGTTGGTTTGCCTGGCGTCGCTGCTGAGGTCGATGTGAAGTGGGGATCAAGAAGTGGGGAAGATTCAAATTTCAAATAACTCATTAAAGGAAGAGCTATGAAAAAGGTGCGAGAAGCGAACATGAAATTCCGAACGTGGATGTCGACCACTCTAATGTGTTTGTGCGCCACGCTGGCGCTAACCATTCCACTGTCTGCACAGGATAATCCCGGTCACCCTCATCACAAGTACAAACTGATGCAGGTAGGGACATTCGGTGGTCCTGACAGCGACGGCGTTGTGGGCCCCGCCTTCAGTGACTTGAACAATTTCAACGGCCAGGGAGCCACCATAGGCGAAGCAGCAACGAATACGGCCGATCCCTTCGCCCCCAACTGCTGGTACGACTGCTTCGTCGCTCACGCATTCAAGTTTGAGAACGGCACCACGACCGATTTGGGGGCGCTTCCCGGCACCAACAGCAGCGCCGCTTTCGGGATCAATAACCACGGGCTCGTCGTTGGAGCGTCGGAGAATGGCTTAATCGACCCATCGACGGGTTACCCGGAATATCACGCCGTGGCTTGGAGAAATGGGGTGCTGAGCGATCTCGGAACGCTGGGCGGAACTGTTAGCCAGGCCTTCGCGGTTAATGATCAGGGCCAGGTGGTCGGCGTGGCCGCCAATGCCATCCCAGACCAATATGCGTACGGTCTGGGCCCCTGCACCACTTGGTTTTGCACCGGGACCAGCGTCACGACTCAACAGCGTGCCTTTGCGTCGCATGGCGGCGAGTTGCACGACTTGGGGACGCTGGGCAGCGGTAACGATTCAGCCGCTTACTTTGTGAATGCGGGCGGACAAGTAGCGGGCATTTCTTATACGAATGCCACTCCGAATTCGACCACAGGACTTCCCACGCAAGATCCGTTCTTTTGGAGCCGCAGCACAGGAATGGTGGATGTGGGCAGCTTGGGCGGCACTTGGGGTATCACATATGGGTTCAACCAGCAGGGTCAGGTGACGGGGCAATCGAATTTGGCTGGAGATCAAATCTACCACCCCTTCTTGTGGGACCGCGGAACCCTTACTGACCTGGGTACCCTTGGGGGAGATTCGGCTTACGCGAACTGGCTCAACGATGCCGGTGATGTGGTCGGAGCCTCCGACCTCGCCGGCAACCAGGTGGGGCATGGTTTTCTCTGGCACAAGGGCGTGATGAGCGATCTTGGGACTCTGCCTGGCTTCGAGGATTCCTTTGCGCTTGCTATCAATGCTGGCCGGGAGATCGTGGGAGCATCTTGCGGTTCCGCTGAATGTAATGGGCCTGAGAGCGCATTCCTATGGGAGAATGGCGGTCCCATGGTGGACTTGAATACGCTGGTACCGCCTTCAAGCCTGCATTTAAGGCTCGCGTACGCCATTGCTGACAGCGGGGAGATTCTCGCATATGCCACGCTGCCCAACGGCGACGTTCGGGTCGCGGTGCTAGCCCCGGACGGCGACTGCGATAACGATTGCGCAGAGAGAGTCGCTGCGAGCGAGAGCGGCCCGGCAACCCAGGCCGGTCAAGCTACGAGGGTGACGGTCAGCAACGCGCCAATATCAGGCAAAGGCGCTAAAGGACGGCGGCCAAGTCTGTTTGGACCGCGCCCGGCTAGCGCCGCCACAGCCCGCCGTAACGTCGAATTAGTTCAGTAGCGTAACCCATCTCCGTGTGCGGGGCGGATCGCCACCTATGGCTGCGCCCCGGCTTCTTCCGCTCAGCCCGCAGCACCGTGGGCGATTCGGCTTAATTACAGAACCACGCAACGGCTCAACTTCCGGAAACTTGTACTCAACTGGCGAAACATCGCAATCACCGGCACATTTTCGCAGGCAAAACAAACGCAGAACGCGGTGCGTCGGGTGCTGGCGCGCTGGATGCGCTTCGACGTCATCGCACTGGATGAAGTCGGTTATGTGCCGCTGGCCGACATCGGAGCTGAGTTCTTGTTTCAGGTGATTGCCGAGCGGGCCGAGCGCGCCACCCTGATCATTACTACCAACTTGCCTTTTTCGGAGTGGACGCAGGTGTTCCCCAACCCGCGCTTGTGCAAGGCACTGCTGGATCGCATCACCGACCGCGCTCACATCATCGAGACTGGCACTGACTCCTATCG
>PLBD01000509.1 GCA_003135315.1 Acidobacteriaceae bacterium
CCCATCATCACCCGGTAGTCGTCTTCTGAGATCTTTTCCGCCAGCATGCCGAAGTCTTCATCGTTCTTGGTGGTCTTCGCCTGGCGCAGTGCATCATCGGCCCGTTTGCGTCCTTCCTGCAATTGAGCCGGGGTCGCCTTGGCCGGAGGCAGAATGGTAATCGTCTGAAAGGCGAAGGATTCGGGATACTCAAATTGCGCCGGGTTCTTATCGTAATAGGCCTTCATCTCGGCGAGCGTCACGGTAGATTTCTTGTCCACTTCGGCCTTCAGCAGTTGATCGATCAGCAGGGAGCGCTTGATCTTGTCCCGCAACAACTGTTGCGAGCCTTGAAATTCCGCATTCAGAAACTGTTGGTACTCCTGCGGCGTGGCGAACTGCCTGCGGAACTCCACTTCCGCATGGTTCAGACGGTCTGGCGCGACTGTCATCTTGCGCCGCAGCGCTTCCTGATATACCAGTTCTTCGAAGACAAGCATCTTCATTGCGCCGGCGCGAATTCCGGGCAACAACTCGGGGGGAATGTCGCCGTTATGCTGCTGCGCGTAGGGAAACATGGTGAACATTTCCCGTTGCAAATCGCGGTCGGTGAGCACCGTCCCATTCACTCGCGCTACCGGTTTGCCGGTCGGTTTGCCGGCCTTTTTTTGCGGGGCGGAGATCTGAGTTGGAGCGTGGGAAGCAACTTGAGCCGATGTTACGGAGATTGTGAGCAGAACTACGGCGCAGATTGTTAGCGGGTACTTCATGACTTCTCCTCACCCCTGAGGTCAAAAAATTGAGGGGAGGGAGTCCCTCCCCTCGGTTAAAGCCGACAGACTAGAAGGTCGTCGGGATGATGTAGCTGCCGTTCGACTCGTTGGCTTCGCCACCATGGCAAGACCGGCAGAACTGAGCCGTCTGGTTGGAGCCGGCGGTGCCGCTGGCCGGGTTGTAGGGTCCGCGGATGAAGAACATGGTCGCGTAATAGCCCGTGGGCAGGCCGCTGTTGTGGCCATTCGTGACGCTGACCACGTTCATCAAGTGCTGGTTGTGGCAGCTGGTGCAGGTCACAACCGCGGTGCCGTTATAGGCGCTCAGACTCACGAAGAAGCCGTAGTTCTTCACGAACTGCGAAGAATTCGGGCCGTTCATCGAGATGACGCCGTTGGTTTCGGTGCAATCCCAGTTCCACTGTCCGCCGCAGGTAACCGTGGCGTTCAGGCCCACCGGGTGGTCGTTCAGGTAGTCGCCGGCGCCGTCGCCGTCATTGCCGAGCAGGGTCGGAATGTAGTTGTAGCTTCCATAAGTTGGCGGCAGGGTCTCATAGACCCGGTTCTTCATCATGGCGCCTTGCGCCCAGTTGCCGTCATGGCAGCTCAGGCAGGTGATAAGGCCATTCACATCAGGAGCGCTGGAGGACATGCTGGAAGGCAGGACCTCAACGTAGCCAGAAGTGCCGTTGGTGCTGCCGGTCTGGATGGTTTTGCCGAACAGGTTCCCTACGTCCTGGCCCCACAAGATGGAATTGCCGGAAGTGACGTCGCCGGACTTGTTAGCGCCGTTGCCCCATGCGCCGCTGTGCGGGGCGTGGCAGGCCGCGCAACCACGGCCGTAGTTTAAGTGAGCGCCCAACACGTCAGATGTTGGGTTCTGGATCTGTGCCACCGCGAACATCCCGACGGCCAGAATCATGAGCGTGATTAACATTACTTTCTTCATGAGATCGATCTCCTGATTAGGACTTAGAACTTTTGGAAGCCAGGCCCCGTTGGCGTCCGCTGTTGTAAGTGCAACTCCCTGGCCGAAATAGGGGAGTTCCAACGGGGCGTGGAGATTCTTCGTAATCTATTGAAATTAAGTGTTTTGCTTGATCGTTCCCGAGTTGACAACGGGTTGTGACGGGGGTCACATGTGGGTGAAAACAGCCAAACTGAGCGGGAATTCGGTGAAATGCCCCAGTGGCCCCTAAGTGGATGGTGGGCAGCGAGTTGCAGAGGAACGGAAAGGAATGGGGCGCAAGTCCGATCAATCGAGCCGCGCAGCGGCGGCAGCGCAAAGTTGTTCCATTGCTTTCGGCACGGTCTTTACGGCGCGCCTAAAGGCGCGCCCCTTCAAAGAGGATGTCAATAGAGCCAGCTTCTTCAAAATCCTGACGCTTACTTCTTCACTACCGCCGTCGCCGGAGCCGCCGGCGTAGGCTGGGTGCTGATTGCAGCCGGAGTTGCAGGCGTGGGCGGGGTACTGGTTGCCGCCGCAGCTGCTGGCGTGGGCTGCGCACTGGCAGCAGCCGTTGTATGTCCGGCTGCTGCAGCTTTTTCCTTCTTCAACTGCTCCGCCTCGGCATCGGTGATATAGCGGTATTGCTGCACCCGGCCGGGATACTGCTCCGATGTGAACACACGATTATTCTTGTCGATGGCGACGCCCACCAGCGACTCAAACTGGCCCGGATAGTGGCCGTATCCGCCAATATAAGTCAGCAACTGCCCTTCGCGATTGAACACCTGCAAACGGTTTTGAACTGCATCCGCCACCCAGATGTGGCCGTCAGAGTCCACCGCAATTCCCTTGGGCCGCGCAAAATAGCCCGGGCCATCACCGTTCTTGCCGAAGGTGCTGATGAACTTACCGTCAGCGTCGAAGATCTCCACCCGGTCGTTTATGGTGTCTGTGACGTAGACGTTGCCCTCCTTATCCACGGCTACATTCGAGGCGCCGCCAAAATCTCCCGGCGTAGTGAGGTAGTGGTTCTTTCCTGGCGTGCCGATCCTGCGGAGTTCCTTCAGGCTGTCAGGGTCGTATACCACCACCTGATCGGCCTGGGTGTCGACCACGTACAGCAAGCGATTTTCGGTATCGATCGCCAGCCCGACGGGATCGATCAGCTTCTCATTAAGCTGGCCCACCACCTCGTGCTTGGCGTTGAAGATCATGACGCGATGCATTTTGCCGTCGGANNACGAAAACGCGATCGTCATCGTCGATAGCAATGCCATTGATCAGTCCAAAATGTGCCTGCTGGCCATTGGCGATCAGCTCGACGTCGCGGGTTTCAGTGTTGAAGATGAAGACCGCTCCTACCCGTTGATCGGCCACATAGAGGCGTCCCTTGGAATCGACGGCCATGCCGTAGGGTCCCAGAAGCTGAAAGGGGAAATCCTTGGGGTTGAATTTCTCTTGCTGCGACTGGCCGCCCGCCAGCCGGTCCATCCAAGTCTGCTTAGGCTTCGCTTTTGTCGCAGACGGAGTGCGGTCAATCTTCATCCCCGCGAAGTAGGTGGTGTAGCGCACTCGGGGGATGGAAGGCGGCTGCGGCCACACCAGCTTGGAAATGTCGATCTTGGAAAGATCCACGATTTCCGGCAACTGCTGGTCCGTTGTGGCGGCGGCCGTCTTCTTCTTGTCGCTGGCATAACTTGAAACTGGCGAAGCCAGGGCCCAAGTCAACAGGAGAGCCAGCACTGCCGTAATCTTGTTGCGAAGTGAATGTGCACCAAAGGCTGACATAGTTATTTACTCCCTGTCGCCGGCATCTGCCGCATGTCAATTCGATTCTTGTGGCAAGTGTCGCAGAACGCCATGTTGTTCGCCTGGTCCTTCACCAGAAGATCGGGTTGCGCGGAGGAATGCGGCTGGTGACAGGTCAAACAGCTCATGGGGGTCTTGACCTTGTTAATGTTGGTTGGATCCATCACGTCGGCCACCGGATGACCTTCCACCGGGTGACCCAGTCCGTAGCGCACGGGGAGGATCACGACCCTGTTCTTCACGTAGTAATCGTCGGGCAGCTTCACTGTGCCGTTGAAGATGGTGATCAGGTGCTCGGATTCCAGCCGCTGCGGCTGCGAGTCCGGACCATGACACTCCAGGCACAACGCATTGCCTTTGGCGCGCAGCAGGTGCTCGTTGTCGCCGCCGTGCGGCTCATGGCAGATGGCACAGCTTTGTCCGAAGGCCGGCTGATGCAGGTGCGCTTTCTTGAATTGCTCGGCCTGGTCGCTGTGGCAGGCCAGGCAGGCATTCACCGGATCGGGCTGGATGAAGCCCGGCGTCTTGCCGGCGTGCGGGTTGTGGCAGGCGACGCATTCTCCCTGCGCCCCGGGATGCTGCACCTTAGCCTTCTCGATCTTCTCCGCCTGTTCGGCGTGGCAGGTCACGCAGAGCGCCTTCGAATCCGATTGCGTCAGGACGACTTTGCCGTCCTTCGCCGGCTGATGGCAGGCGTCGCACGAGCCACTGGCGAATGGCGGGTGGGTAAACTGCTGCATCAGCTTCGCCTGTGCAGACTGGTGCGGATTGTGACACTGAATGCAATTTGCGGTGGCGAATGGCTGCCCCTGGTGCGCCTTGATCAGGCTGGCATCTTTCACATCGTGGCAGTCGATGCACAGCGCCGGAGTGGTCTTGGTGAGGTGGTACTCGAACTCTATCTTGCCCGGCTCGCCTGACTTGTGAATGGTGTGGCAGGTCTCGCACCCCATGTCCAACGCGGCGTGCCGGCTGCCTTTCTCGGGGACGTTGAGCCCCTGCGTATGGCAGGTCAGACAAAGGTTCTGGCCCTTGTCGCCGGAGGTCGGCAGCAGCAGTTGAAACTTGTTGTCGGACTGGTGCGGATCGTGGCACTTAAGGCAATCGCGCACTCCTGGAGGATGGACCTTGCCTTTGAGATCGGCTGCATTCTTGTCGGCATGGCAGGTGATGCATAGCGCCTGCGGCGTGGTCGTAATCAGCTTTACGCGAGTGACGTCCTTGTTGACGCGGATCTCGTGGCAGCTGGTGCAGCCCATGGCGATGGCCGAGTGAACATTCTTCCCTTTGGCCTTGTTTTCATGGCATTCGATGCACTTTGCGGAGTCGGTATTCTTGTCGAGTGGAACTGGATGGGTGGCCGCGCCAAGCCAACGTCCGCCGGCGAGCAGAACCAGCCCTAGCCCCAGGATCAACCGCACTAACTTCACAGCAATCTCCCACCCCAACCAAGCTGTATGGAGCACGTCACGTACCGCTGTCGGGCCTGCCAGAGAAAATCTCGTAACCCAATGATTAGCTGATATTTAGGGAGTCTCCCGGAGGCGTTTCTCGCGACCGTGACCACCCCTGAAATGGGTCTTCCTCCGCATTCAACGGTGAAATCCCCCACTGGACTGAGGCTGGGCTGGGAGATCTCCTGATCTAGCGCCATCTACCGCAACGCCGCTGCCAGCTCTCCCTTGGCGATAATCGCTGCCACCTTCGCGAAATCGCCAGTGAGGACGCGGTCCTCCGTGATAGGAGGAGACACCGACCGAATGGCGGCTTGAGCTGCTTGGGCGCGTTTGCTGGTCTCCAGGGGAGCGCGGAAGTTCAGCGCCTGCGCCGCCGCCAACGCCTCGATGGCCAGAACATTCCGCGTATTCGTCACCACTCGCAGTAACTTGTTCGCAGAGGTCATTCCCATGGAGACGAAGTCTTCTTTATTCCCCGACGTGGTGATGGAATCGACGGACGCGGGGTGCGAGAACACCTTGTTCTCGCTCACCAATGCCGCCGCCGTGACCTGCGGCATCATGAAGCCGGAGTTGAGACCGGCGCCGGGCGCCAGAAATGCAGGCAGTCCTTCATTGAGGGCAGGGTTCACCAGACGCTCCAGCCGCCGCTCTGAGATGCCCGCCAGGGCGCTGAGTGCGATCGCCATGAAATCGAGCGCGAAAGCCAGCGGCTCGCCGTGGAAGTTGCCACCCGAAAGGACAACACCGGGCACGGTTGCGCCGCCAATCGTGCGTTTCGGTGCGCCCACTTTCTTTTCCTCGAGGAAGACCAGCGGGTTGTCCACCGCGGAGTTCATTTCCACTTCGAATACCTGCCGGCAGTGCGCCAAAGTGTCCCGTACAGCGCCGTGGACCTGCGGCATGCAACGCAGGGAATAAGCGTCCTGCACCTTTTGGCAATGGAGATGCGATTCGCGAATCAGGCTGCCTTCCAGCATGCGGCGAAGGTTCTGCGCCACCTGCAACTGCCCGGAATGCGGCCGCGCCTTCTGAATGCGCTCGTCGAAAGCTACGTCGGTGCCCTTCAGCGCGTCCAGCGTGAGCGATCCGATGACGTCGGCAGTATCGGCAAGAATTTCCGCCTGTAGCATGGCCAAAAGTCCTATCGCCAGCATCGCCTGTGTACCGTTGATGAGCGAGATCGCTTCTTTGGCCTCCAGCACCAGCGGCTTGATGTCGGCGCGCTTGAGGACTTCCGCGGCGGATGCGCTCTTGCCCTCGCTCATGACCTTACCTTCGCCGATCATGACCAGGGCCAGATGGGCCAGGGGAGCCAGATCGCCACTGGCGCCCACGCTGCCTTGCGAAGGAATCACAGGATGCACGCCCCGATTCAACATCTCGCAGAGCGTGTCGATGACCAGGGGACGTACTCCGGAGAAGCCTTTCGCCAGAGAGTTGGCGCGTAACAAGATCATGGCGCGAACAATGTCTTCCGCCAGCGGGTCGCCGATTCCCACCGCGTGAGAGCGCAACAGATTGACCTGTAGTTTGAGGACGTCTTGCTGGGAAATGCGCAGATCGGCCAGATGTCCCACGCCGGTATTCACCGCGTAAGCCACGCCCTCGTTGGCGAGCAGGTCATCGACCACGGCGCGCGAGCGTTCCACGGCCAGTCGTGCCTGAGGTTGGAGCAGGATGGGACGGCGCTCATAAACTACCTGGCGCACGTCTTCAAGAGTTAGGTCGTTGCCGCTGATATGAAGCGCCTGCATGGTCTCTGTAGTTTGCCACAACCTGGCCCATCGCGAGGGGATTTGTCAGCCGCAGAGATGCCTCCGTCGACATCCTTGCCTCACGCTTGAATGCGTGGCGTGAGAACAAGCTCGATATACCCACAATCAAGTCCCGCAAAGCGGGACGGCGACTGCTTAGCCCAGCACCCTTCGACTGCGCTCAGGGCAGGCTCCGCGAAACCGGGGTCCCCGGTTCGCCGCTTCAGGGCGAACTGGGAAGCGGAGTGCTGGGTAGGCTCTATCTTAGAACTTGAGCTCCTTCAGAGACTGTGTCGCAACCGGCTAAAGAATTTCGCGGTGGAACAAACCGCTCGAAAATCGATCAAACCAGCCGCGCAGCGGCGGCAGCGCAGTGAGCCCGGGGCGTCAGCCCCGGGTAGAGTGGAAAACCAATCCGAGCCGCGTAGCGGCGACAGGAGTTGCGACACAGCCCCTTCAGGGCGTCAGCGGGATTGCCGATGCTCAGCACGCTGCCACCACCGAACTGGTAGGCTCCGGCTACGGAGTTCACGTTGCCTTGCCCGTCCACGGTGAAGTTCTCAACTCCATTGTTTTGTCCGGGCTCGCAGTATGCCCGTTTGCCTCGGTGACCTCAGTCAAACTTGCGCCAGTTGCATAGGACCGGAGCGTTATCGTAGGGCAGGGCCAAGCGGAGTTCCTGGTCTGCGGCGGGCGGGTCGTAGCGATGCAGGAGGAAGCCGTAATTGAGATGTAAAAGGCGGTCCTCTGGATTTTGCATGATGGCCCACTGATATTCGGCGACTATTTCCCTATAATCGGGCGATCCTTCAGCCTGGCTTTTCAGCCGCACTATCTCCTGGGAGTGGTTTAGTTGGTTTGTAAACGGAGGCCGGTCCAGCTTTGCGAGAACCAAGCCCGCGACCCGTAAGCGATCGTAAGGCGTAAAGGCAAGCCGACGTTCGCAGTCTTCCTGGGAGACGACATCAGCGCTCACTGCGCTGCGCCGTACTTCGGCTGGCAGCATGCTGTCGAGCTGGCGGAAGAAGGCCCGCGCAAGCAAGTAGGTCCCGCGCGGATTCATGTGCACGTGTTCATAGAACAATTCGCTGCCCGGGACCTCATGCGCACTCTCGCCCGCAAAAACCGCGGCCGCATCAACTACGCCGACGCCCGGACCAGTTCCCGCCAGGGCACGAATGACTTCATTCAATCTGCTATCCGCGCGAAAGCGAAGAGTGTCGAGATCCTGAGCACGCACGAAGCGCACTTTGGCTCCCGCAAAATCACCGAGAGCCCACAGACAGCGAGCAATGCGAAACTGGAGTTCGGCATACTGAGGATCGATATCTGCCGCCGAGAGATATAGCTTCAGGGCATCAGCGTGCGAGCCCGCGTTCTCGAGATCCGCGCCACGCTGGACTAAAGCCTCCCAGGAACGCTGCTCATCGTCTCGCATGCCTTCCCGATGCAGGGAAGCGAACGGAGCACAATCCTTTAGGTTCGTGGCTACAGTACTGATCACGACCTGAGCCCCCGAGCGGCGAGCGACCGCGATGATATCGCGCAAGTTGGCTGCGAAATTCTCGTACACAGGTTTCATCTGTGGGGAATCGGCGCGAACCTGCCGGTCTAGAAACATCTCCATGCCGCGCCACCCGGGCGCATTTTTCTGATTCGCGTTAGTGACCTTCCCGACAAGCTGACCGAGTCTGGTGGAGTTGAGAAAAATTCTGGTGCGGATGGCCGGCAGGCTCAAGTCCCACGGCGTTAACACTGTTCCTGGCCCAAAGGGCCCGACAACTTCGGTGTTGCCAGTGTAAATAACGAAAAAATCAGGTTGGTACTGCGTGAGGTCCCTGACCATGGGCAGCAGCGCATGCGAGTTAATTGCGGTGATGCTGGTATTGATAACCTCGAACTTTGCCTGGGGGTAGCGTTCTCGGAGCATCACCTCCAGGTATCGGCCAAATCCGTAGGAAGGGTCGGGATCTCCCCAGGCGACCGACTCACCCAAAACGAAAATCCTATAGGTTCCCGGTGGCTTCTTTGCGGGAATCACATACGGCCGCGGTGTCCGGAACATACCCTGTGGGAAAAAGGGCGCGGCGAAAAATTGATTGTCGCAATAAGCAGGTTGGCCATGGTCTGTGCAGGGGCGCATGACGCCGGTCGGCGTTCCAACTCCGCAGACGCGCAGCGCCACCTCCGCGATCGCAAGCAGTAGCGCCGGGGCCAGAATGGTAGTCGCCGAGATGGCCAACCAGCGACGCCATCGAGAGCTGCGAAGCGCCGGTACCGTCTCCGAGATTTGCGAGCTTGCAGGTACAGTCATCTGTTGTTGTCTTGTTTGTTCCTTTTTGCGAGGGAGGATGCCAACCTCGCCGAGCGTAAAACGGCAATCCGCATGCCATTGTACGTAGGCAACTAAGTACTTGAAAAAGAAGGCATTCAGCGCTGCCCAAAGGGCGTTCCGCGCAAGCAAAAAGGGTCAAAAGACACGACCAGTGGGGGGAAGCTCGATTTCGAACTGACCGACGCGGGCACGCGCGAGATGGTCCTAGCAGGCTGAGGAGCAGCGACACGTCCTCCGTCCGGCCTTGGGTGAATCCTGCTCTTACTCCGTCCTCGCCGGCGAACCAGATCTTAAATCTAGAAGTTGCCATACATCATTTGCGCGGCGCTTGCGCCACCCGACAGGGTGACGATTAGAACGAAAAGCAGCGCCAGCGCATATATCGGGGGGAGCCAGAACCAGCGCCAGCGCGCCAGAAGCGCCATTGGACTGCGGTGCGCTTCCGCTGGTGCCACTTCTGCGTCCACATGGTCAGTCGAGTAGCTATTGAGTCTGTCGATCACGAGCAGCGCAATTGCGTAGCCCACCGCCAACGCGAGGACCAGCAAGTAAAGGCTCCCGGTCAGAAAGTGGAGGTGATAGCTCGTCGGTGTGGCGACTGCCGTGAGCATGTAGCTCGCCTGCGAAAGAGCATGGGCGCGGAAGAAAATCCATCCCAGATTCATTAGACTGATTGTGGAGATCCACGAGAGCGCTGCCCATAGGACTCTGGGAGGTGTCCAGTCGAACCTGCGTTCTAACCCTTCAACTTGGCGGTGCAAGAGGAGAAGCGCTCCCTGATAGGCGCCCCACAGAAGAAAGAGGACGCTGGCCTTGTGCCAAATTCCGAAGAGAACCATGGCAATCAGCAAGCTGAGATTTCGCCACCAGGCTTCGCGCCGCATGCGCATCAGGGGGAAGAAAACGTAATCGCGAATCCAGAATGAGAGCGACATGTGCCAGCGCGTCCAGAAGGTTGACGGACTGGTGGATTCAAATGGGCGGGCGAAATTTTCGGGGATGACGAAGCCTAGCGCCTGGGCCGCACCGATGGCGATGTGGGAATAGCCCGCGAAATCGAAGAAGAGTTGCAGACCATAGCCGAACGCGAGGCACCAGACATCGGGGCCGCTCCAGTGGGCAACGCGGTCGAAGCCGGAATTGATGCCGTCGCCGGCCAGAATTCCCTGTCCCAGCAATTTGGCCAACTGCATCATCAGCACGCCCATCGCAATGCGCTGGAAGCCGCGTGCGATGTCGTCCCAGCGCGTGGCGCTCTCGGAACGGAATTGCGGGAGCATCTCCGGCATGCGGCAGATGGGGCCCGAGATCGTAACGGGGAAGAAAACCATATATAACGCAAATTCGAAGAAAGACGGATCGACGTCGTCGCCCTGGTAGACGTCAAACAGATAGCTCATCGCCTGGAAAGTCCAGAATGAGATGCCCAGGGGCAACGCGAAGTGCGCGAATCGTTGCAATGATGAAAAAGGGAGATGGACGGCAGCTTCGGGCAGGTACTTGAAGGTGCTCAGAAGAGCCAGATTCAGGAGAATGCCGACGGAGAGAGTAAGCCCGGAGCGCTTCCGACGAAGCCATTCCCCTACGAGATAATTCATCACCGTGGAGGTGAGCAGAATGGCGGCGAACCAAATTCCCCAAGTGAGATAGAGGGCGGAGCTGGCAATCAGAAGGGTCGCCTGCCGCAATGGCCGCGAGCGGACCTTCGCCAAGATCGCGGTACACAGCAGGAATGCCAGAGCGTACGAGACGATTCGAAACAGGATTCCTCCGAGTGCATTAAGATTGAGTGGCCGCCGGACAACGGTAAACCTTTCAGCGATTCTGCTCGACACCGGCGAAGCAAGAATAAAGGGCCGCGGACGCGCTTACAAGAACGGCGATCCGGGACGTGGTCGAAATTCCTGTAAACAGAGAGAATCGAAATGACGGAAGAAGCAAAGCAGATGATTGACTACATTCTTCGGCGAATTCGAAAGCCAGCGCTAGTGATTGATGAGAATACGCCGCTCGTCTCGTCTGGGTTGGTCGACTCGATGGCGCTCGGCGAAGTGGTGCTGGAGCTCGAAGACCTGACCAACACCCGCATTCCTCCGGGGGCCGTGAAGCCGAAGGACCTCGATACAGTTGCCAAGATGTTTGCGACCGCTCAGCGCGTAGGAAAACCGCGGAAATAGTTTTGGAGTTTGGGAGGGTCCTTCCGGCCCTTGCCGCCATCCCCCTTGACTTCGCAGTTGCCAGCCACATAGCCCGAGAAGGTGTTAGAGGACCCGGTGCCGTTGTAGCGGCCGGCCTCAACGCCGCAGAAGATACTGCAGCAACCGGTGGTGGCTGTAGCCAGCCCGGTAGCCGGAGAAGATGTTGTTCTGTCCATATCCCGGAACATAGTAGGCGCCTGCTCCTAACCCCAGGAACAGGTTGGGCGGCGCAAGTAGAAGGTCAACAGAGCCCCGCGGAGATCTCAACCGGCTTTCCCAGCCGCTTGCAGAAAAGGCACCCGATACTTCGCCGGCAACGGCATCCGCTTGAACCCCGCGTCGACAATCAGATGGACGGTTTCGCCTTCAGCCAGCAAGGTTTCATCCGTTGCGCGCAGGATCTCGTAGCCAAAATGGAGCAGCGAGTTGCGCACGTTCAGCATCCGCGTCCGAACCCGGATCAGTTCGTCGTAACGCGCGGGGGCCTTAAACCGGCAGCGTGCCTCCACCACCACGACATGGACTCCGTCCTGCTCTTCCATCTCGCTATAAGTGAAACCCAGTTGACGGAACATTTCCACCCGGCCCACTTCAAACCAGATGATGTAGTTCGCGTGATAGACCACGCCCATCTGGTCGGTCTCGGCATAGCGGACGCGAAGGCTGGTTTCGTAGACCTGGGCCCCAGATGCCAGCCGGTCCGGCCTGTCTTCACTCTTCAATCGCGGTTTCCACCATCTGAAAACAGCGGGCGCAGCCACTTGCTCCGCGCCCGCCGAAAGAGACTTCTGCGTGAAAAAGCGCCTCACTTGCTCGCGGGTGCAGGCGTTTTGGCAGGCGCAGGCGTCTTAGCCGGCGCAGCCGTGCTGGGAGCCGGAGTGCTGGGAGCGGCGGCCGTCGCGGCGGGACCATTCTTTACCATCTGTCCGCGCTTGACTTCACCGGACTCGACCGGTTTGCCGTCGGCAATGTAGTTCACAAACTGTGCCGGCAACGGCACGCCCGCGCTCCTCTGGAACCGGTAATGCACATGGGGAATGGGTCCGGCGCCGCTGTTGCCGCACTCGGCAATCACATCGCCCTGCTTCACCTTGTCGTCCAGTTTCACCTTCAGGCTGTGTTGCTTCAGGTGATTGAAGACCGAGGCCTCGCCGTTGCCATGCGAGATGACTATGACATTTCCGTCCGGCGGATCGCCGGCGGGCTTGGCTGGCGGGTTGTCATCGAAGGTCCCTATCGCCTTGACAACGGTGCCATCGGCGGGCGCCAGAATGGGTTGACCGAAGCAATAGTAATCTTCGACCTTGCCGGTCATTACGCCCGGTCCGGAGAACAGCTTGCCGTCTTTCAGGAACACGAAATCCATCGCGTAACGCTGATCGTCGGCGGTGGAATATACGCTCTCGAAGGCGTTGCGGCCTCCCTGATACACCAGCCACTCGCCCTGGAAGGGTAAATTCAGCTTGGCCGTATCCTCGTAACCGGCGTAGCGGCCTTCGGCGATGGTATGCATCGGCCTGGGCGGCGGGAAGTCATCGATTTCGCCCCGCTGGTTGAAAATGATCGTGGTAATGACGGGAGCCCGGGTCTTGCCGAACGTCGACAGCCGTGAGTAGATCGTATCCGGAGCGAACAGGTACGGAACCATGTTCTCTTCGATCATCTCGGTCTCCGGCCCCATCTCATCACGCAGCTTTTTGTTGATCTCCGCAAATACCTCTTTGCCGGAACCTTTCTTGGAACGAGCAGCCTGTTTGTCGGAAGCGTCCCTTAGGTGCGCCGAAAGAGCCGCCCACAATTCGCCCGTCTGCACATGACTGAACATTTCAAAAAGCTGACGCCCACGCTGCAGGGCGGCCTGGCTCATCACCGGGTAGGGCCCGCTCATCACCGGCTCAACCTTCAGGTTCTTCCCCTGCGGGACTGACTGTTGTTGCCCCTCCTTGGGCGCGGCGGCCGGCTTTTGCTGGGCCGGCGCGGCAGGTGCCTGTTGAGAGCCGGCCAGCGCGGGCAACAGCAATAGTGCAGCTAATACCGCAACCATGGAATGCAGACGCAATCTCATCATTTTCTCCCTGTGTTCACCGCGGTCCGCTTCTTTCACAAAGCCTTCCGCGTTCGTGAAGTATCCCTTACCCAAGCCGGGCATCTTCCTCGGCAGCCACAGCTTCTGCTGTCGGCCAAAAAGCTTACGGCAAATTTTCTCCCAAAATGCTCGAAGAGAGGAATTGTAACAAGTTATGGGGGCATTCTGCTGGTTTGCCGTCATGCGGAGCGATGCGCTTGGCCCGATTTGGTTTTTCCGCTCGACGGTTCCCGAAACGGTGGCGGCGGACAAGTCCCTTATCGTCCCGTCCAGCGCGGCTTTCGCTTTTCCAGAAACGCGCTCACGCCTTCATGGAAATCCGCAGTCGTGCGGATGCGCACATTCTCTTCCACGGCCGCCACCAGTTCGCGATCAAGCTCTTCGCCGGAGAAAGTCCGCAGCAGCCGCTTCGTCGCATGCAGCGACGACGGGCAGTTCTTCAGCAGTGTGTCCGCCAGTTCGTGGACCCGGTCCATCAGGTTGTCCGCGGCGACGACCTCAGTCGCCAGCCCCAGCCGGAAGGCTTCGTCGGCGCTGATGATTCTGCCCGTCAACAGCAGATCGCGCGCCTGCTTCTCGCCGACCTGGCGCAGCAGAAATGTCGACACGATTGCCGGGACGAACCCGATTCGCACTTCGGTGTAGCCGAACTTGGCTTCAGTTGCGGCGATGGTGAAGTCGCATAAGGTAGCCAGGCCGCAGCCGCCGGCAATTGCCGGACCGTTGACCGCCGCAATCGTGACCTTGGGAAACTTGTACAGGGTGACGAACAGCGTTCGCAGAAGCCGCGTCGTGCGCAGCGAGTCATTGTGGTTTTCCTCGGGCGTAAGGCTGGCGACTGCACGCAGGTCTTCCAGGTCCATGCCCGCGCAGAACGCCTTGCCCGTGCCCGTAAGGATGAGAACTTGCGCCGGCGATTGCTCGACTTCTTCGAGCGCACGCAGCAGGTCGTCGATCAGTTCGTAGCTGATGGCATTGCGCTTCTCCGGCCGATTCAGCGTGACCGTCGCCAGCGCCTCGTTGTAACTGAGCGTAAGCGTGGAATAGGAATGATGTTGTTTAGACATAGAACCTGTTGCGCTAAAGCCTATCTCATAAATTGCTTTGTATCAGGGCACGACTTCAGTCGTGCCCTGATACAAA
>PLBD01000272.1:0-161 GCA_003135315.1 Acidobacteriaceae bacterium
CCGTCTCCAGAAGATGGGCAGCGAGTGCCTGCGAAGCTGCATAGGTGTTTGGAGAGAGACAATCTTCGTGCTCCATCGTTCCTCGAATGTCGTGGAATTCGGCACGAAAATCCGCACGATAATCGACGTAATCCGCTACTTCTTCTTCGTTCCAATCCGTT
>PLBD01000272.1:229-4591 GCA_003135315.1 Acidobacteriaceae bacterium
AACAGACGCCCCACCCTCCGTGTATTGAGCGGGAATCAGCCGATGCGTATCTCTTTGATCAACTTGAACTGTGGCGGGCAAGGCTTATCTTCCGCCCCGATGACTGTCCAGCAATCGGCGGACCGCCAACATGCCAGGCATCCCACCCTGGATAAGGAACCCGAGAGGAGGTTGGTTCCTGAACATTGGGTTGCTGTTCGGCCGTGAAACCCATTGATTTGCAAGCTTTTCACTAAACAGAATGTTGAGGGCTTTGAAGATTCCGATCAGGAGCGAGACCCGGGTAAGTTCATCTTGGGTCAGAATACCCTTACGGCTCTTCTTCAGCCCGTAGTATTTCCCATTGGAAATTCCTCCCAGCAGTAACATGGCATCGCCGCTCTTCAGGCCCCATTTCTCGGTGATCTTGAGAACCGCTTCGATGGCTGCCGGACTCAATCGCCTGCGTGTGGCGGAGTCAGTCAGATCAGGCAGCTTTCTTAAATCCAGCCCCAAATCGCGAGGGATTGTCTGAGTAGCCATAGGAATCCTACATTTATGTAGTACTTTATCTCCATATATGGATCAATGTCAAGGAAGCTTGGGGTCGCTGGCTACTTCCGGGGGCAGGAATTTCAGTGCGACAAAACGATGCAAACGGGTGTCTTCGGCTTTGTAGACCACGCCCATGCCACCACCGCCCAGCTTTTCAAGGATGCGGTAGTGGGAGATCGTCTCGTCAATCATGGCTTACGCGCAGCCGGGATGAATGCCTGATGATAAGGCGCTTGGGCGGGGCCGTCAATTTCTTCTGAACTGATCGGCGGCGTGGTCCCTCGCCGCCTCGTCGGCCAGCCGGAAGTTCCATTCCGCGCGGGATGCTCCCCTGTGCCCTTTCGCTGCCAATCGTCAATGGAGGGACTAAAGCGCGGTTGCAGTCTGGCCGATTGTCCCTCTGTGGAAAGCGGATTTTTTCGGTATCCAACCCCTCCCCCAATTCCTGCGGCCTCGCGCCTGACGTCGCCGATCGCTGCGTCGGCCGAAGGCCTTAGCAGAAGCAAAGTAGTGCTCCCAGCGGAGCCATTTCTTATCTGTGAGGCAGTAAATGAAGACGCATCTGGGGACGGTTTCGATATTCGTCGGCTTGCTGTGTCTGGGTTCATCGCTGGCACAGGCTCAAAGCTGTATCAACGGTAACGAAGGGGCCGCCGGCATAGGCCCTCAATCACCCGGTAACATTTGCATCACCAGCTTCACCTACCCCTACCAGAATGACTTCACCAAAGCGCAACTCTGCGCTAGGACGCCGTCGGCCGGCGACTTTCTGATCGAGAGCTACTGGGAGATCAATGGGGCAAGTTCTCCGATGGCCGACAACTATGCCTACTACGACTCGACGATGGCCACTTCACACTGCGGCGTCGTCACTGGATTGATGCCGGGAGGCCGGGGCAACTACCTGCTGAGTGTGGCGTCTTGTGGGAGTGGTCCGGGGCATGGCGGCAGCTTGGGACAGAACTGCAAACGCACCGACCCCAACATCAGCGTGGCGCCATGGGGCAACGCGCAGAGCAACGGCCTGCAGTTCAGCACGCTACAGCCTACAGGCTCAACCTTCACCTGGGCAACCTACCCGGCAGCGGCGTCACAAAGCATGTGGCAGGGACACATGACGCCGATCGCCATAAGCAACCAGTGGATCTCCGGTTCCTCGACTCCGGCTTATCTCATGGTCCAATCCATCACCGTGGATGGGCAGCTTTGCAGCAACCCGGTTGACGGCAAGATGTCGTGCGGAAGCACGGGCGTCACCGTGCAATACACTTCGGACAACAGCGAGGCGCCGAGCCCGGGCCAGAGCAACATTGCCGGAAGCTATATCGTTTCCAGCGGCCCCTACGCCGGACACTACTTCTGCCAGGGCGGTATGTATTGCTTCATGGGACCGTTCAATAACTTCATCCTGGTGTGGCCCGGAACTGCAACGCCTGCCTGCACGGATAAGTGCCACACCATCGCCTGGACCTTACAAGGCACGGATACGTCGCAGAACAACGTGGGTCCCCCGGCAAATTCCAGCTACAGCTTTTCTGTGCTGGCGCAGCCTGCGTTTCAACCGGTCACACCTGGCAGTTTCCCGCCCCTCCCGAGCATGAGCAGCTATTGGGCATACCTGGCCAGTTATGGGCAGACCCTGAGTCAATGCGGCTCGGACTGCTACGGCGTGCAGAGCGTCGTGCAAATGCTGGATGCGGAACTGAACCCTCCCGGGCAGTATTTTGGTGGAGACAACTTCAGCAGCAGCCTGACTACGGGTCCGCTTGGAATATGGAACTATGACGGCGTGCGGGTAGCTTACGGTGTCGGTCTTGTGCTGAAAAGCGCAGGGCGCTGGCAGGCACGCCATAGTTACGGGCCGTGGTCTGCGGTCACGGACGGCACGAGCGTTGAGGTGACCACCTCAGCCTGTACGTCGTCAAGCACACAGTGTCCGACCGCGAGAAGCGCCGTGTGCGCACCCCGCTGGAGTGGGACTCTAGGCAACAAGACTACGGAAGGAAGCTGCACCTGGGTCAATGTGGGGAGTCCGTCGTCGTGGAACTCGATCGCCGAACGCATCCACGATCAGGTGCGCGACTGGCAGTTGCTGCACGATCACTGGACGACCGACAGCGAGTGGAACCGCTTTACCGACGGCGACGTCATGCACGCCTTCAGGAACTATGCTGCCGTCAATAGTTCGACGCCCGACACGCGAGCGGTTGAGTACTTCCTGTATCCATTCTTCTCGCCGAGCGGCGGCTGGGCCAACACGAACCAACGCATCATCTGGAACGCTTTCGCTCCGGAGACTGACACGATGCGCGACCGGGAGTATGAGATTCCCGCGATCTATAACTGCTGGGTCATGGGCTGCTTTGGGTCAGAAGGCCCCGTGGACAACGGTGTAGACGAACTGAAGCTGCGGGTTGATGCCACCATTGCCGACGCAGAACGAATCTATGAGTACACGCCCGCCACTGGCGGGTCATTCCCGATTCCCGGCGGTATGGGAACGGCGAGCTTCGATGCTGGACTCGTGTCCGAGGCGCTCATTCACTACTGCGCGGTCCAAAGCTACATGGGACAGCAGTGCGACACTCGTATCTACGTTGTCTTGGCGAAGCTGTTGGATTGGCTCTACTCCAACGAGTTCAATCTTACCGGCAGCGACTGGTCGCTCCCCTATGCCTTGTGGACGGTTCCCTTCGGTCAGCAGATCTGCCAGTCCGGCTGTACCTACAAGCAGAGTGACCTGAATATGCTGCTGGCTACGGCCTATGCGTGGCTGGGTGCCAACAACGGCGGCGCAAATTACGTCCTGCCGACCAGTGGTGTCAGTGCATGGTCCGTGGCAGACACAATGTTCCAGCACGCTTTCGACAATGTTTATGGAGGAAGCAAGGAGTTCAGCCAGCTCTATAAGTGGATCCCGGAGTATCTTGGCTATCGCAATGGGACCCTGGCGGGGGGCGATTCGCTGATTCTCCCGCCGCACAATGTTTACCTCGGAGCTACCACGCCCACGATAGAACCCTATCCGCAGGCTGAGTATCCAGCTGCTCCAAGCTCGGCCGTCAATGGCGACACCGTGACCTTCACCTGGTACAACACCAAACCTGTAGTGGCCAGCACCGTTAAGGTCAGCCTGGGCTGCACCGGGGTCTACTCGCAGGCATTCAGCGGCGGCGTAAACCGTCCGGTGAGTGGCAGTGACAATCTGTACGTGAACACCGTCGTAGCAACCGGGCTGGCTTCCGGACAGTACTGCGCCGGCTTCGGCGGCACCGACTCTCTCGGTCAAGAGGGATTCGAAGCGGTCGATGTGATGACCGGCCAGCAGGACTGGACGTTCTACGTGAATTAGAAAAATGGCAGGGAGCAGCGCCTGCTCCCTGCTCTTTGCTGCCCAAGGCCGGGAGCATTCCCCGTAAGGCGCGCAAAGCGGCACACCAGCCGTCGCGGTCGGCATTTCCCTCAGGAACGCAATCACCAGCCAGCCGCCGGACATGACATTCACCGAAAATTAATTGGCCCCTGCCTGCCAGAAAGCCGGGCCGACCGGCGACATCACATCGTCCTATGATCGCCATCACAGACTTGGGTGAGGGGAGCTGGTAACAATGGCTCCCACCTCGTTATGAAGTGGTGTCCGGCGTTTCTCCCGCGCCCTCAGCCGACAGCCAACTCAAGCGAGGTCAGAACAGACGCGGCGAGGATATGTGGGGCCCAGTACCTATCCGTTCAGCCAAGCCTGCGCTTCATGTAGTGGGATCTTTAACGCATCTCTCTAAGAAAAGAGGCCTTATGAATCCTTCTGATCCTTCCATCTGGCAGATCATG
>PLBD01000562.1 GCA_003135315.1 Acidobacteriaceae bacterium
TTCAACACGCTCAACTCCATCGCCTCGCTGGTGCGCGTCAAGCCGGAGCTGGCCCGCGAGATGATCGTGAAGCTGGGCAACATCCTGCGGCGGCTGTTGCGCAAGGGCGATTCGTTTGTCCCCTTGCGCGAGGAACTGGAGTTTCTTGACGATTATCTCGACATCGAAGTGGCGCGCTTTGGCCGCGACAAGCTGAGGGTGGTAAAAGAACTTGAGCCGGCCTCACTCGACCATCTGGTGCCGAGCATGATCCTGCAACCGCTGGTAGAGAATGCTGTGAAGCATGGCTTTTCGAACAAAGTGGAGAGCGGCAGCATTTATCTGCGCAGCCGCACGGCAGATCACCGGCTGGTCATTGAGGTGGAAGATGACGGAGTGGGTATGCCGATCGATGGCGCGAGCGCTTCGTCAGGGACCGGCATCGGCATGCAGAACGTCACCGAGCGGCTGCAAGTGCTGTACGGAGACGCGGCGGAGATCACGGTGGAAAGCGAGCCCAACCGCGGCACGCTGGTGCGACTGGTGCTGCCAGTGGTGAACGCGGAGGAGATGGGCGGTTCGGTGGTCGGCGCGATTTACGAAGAGCGGTCCAACACCGCGCGGTAGTGCTTTTCGTAGAGCGGAATGATTTTGCTGGCACAGAACCTAGCCTGCGCGCTGGCGCGTGCCGCCTCGCCCATCCGCTTCAGCTTCGCATCATCGGACAGGACCTCGATGGCATAGTTGGCCATCGTGTCCACATCACCAACAGCCGCGAGAAATCCGGTCTTGCCATGATCGATGACCTCGGGGACGCCGCCCTCGTTGGTGGCGATGGGGACGACCTCGCAAGCCATGGCCTCCAGAGCGGCGAGCCCGAACGATTCCAGTTCGCTTGGCAGAAGCATCACATCGGCGACGCCGAGTTTTTCGTGTATGCGGTCCTGCTTGCCGAGAAATTCAATCTTGTCATGGATGCCCTTGTTGACCGCCAGCCACTCGGCGCGCGAACGTTCCGGGCCGTCGCCGATCATGAGCAGCCGCGACGGGACTTGCTTCTGCACGCGATCGAAGATCTCGATGACGTCGGGAATGCGCTTCACCGGGCGGAAGTTCGACAGGTGGACCAGGATCTTCTCGTCCGCGCGGGCGTATTCGGAGCGGCGCTGCATGACTTCGGGCGTGCGTTCGTAGAGATCGCAGTTGACGAAGTTGGGGATGACCTCGATCGGAGTGCGAACCTCGAAGACCTCCAGGGTGCGCTGCTTGAGATAGCTGGAGATGGAGGTGACGCCGTCGCTCTGGTCGATGGAGAAGCGAGTGATGGGCAGATAAGACGGATCGGCGCCGACCAGGGTGATGTCGGTGCCGTGGAGCGTTGTGACATAGGGCAGATGGCGGCGAGTGCGGGCGTGATCGCAACCGAGCATCTGGCGGGCCAGCATGGCACTGACGGAATGCGGGATGGCGTAGTGCACGTGCAGCAGGTCGAGTTCGTAGATTTCGGCGACTTCGGCCATGCGCGTCGCCAGCGCCAGATCGTACGGCGGATACTCGAAGAGCGGATAACGCGAAACTTCCACTTCGTGGTAGTGGATGTTGGGCTGCGGTTCGGTCAGCCGGATGGGCTGGGAGTAGGAGATGAAATGCACCTGGTGACCGCGCTGGGCCAGCTCCAGTCCGAGCTCGGTGGCAACCACGCCACTGCCGCCATAAGTGGGATAACACGTAATACCGATTCGCATGATTGGATTGTGCCTTGGGACTGCGCTGCTTCCGCGAGTTTACCGCTATTTGAGATTGGATGGATTTGCGGCGAGGGGGATTCAGCGGGGACGTCGGCGGGTGGTTGCCGGGAGGGCTGAGCAGGTTGGGAGAACGGGCTCGGGATTCTAAGTAACGTTCGTTCGAATTTGTGGCCCACAGCAAATTTCTACTTGCTGTGGGCGGGCGATCAGGCGGTTAGCACTGATCGTCCGCAGGCTGCCAGTGGGGCGAGCGTTTGCCCGTCCGGGCAGCAGTGCGCGGCGCGGCGGCTTCGGTCCTGCCACTGAAGCGCTCAACGATGGCCTGTTTCATGTCCTCCTTCTTGATCTTTGACATCATGTCCGGCGTCAGCGCTGGGGCTGCCGCTTCGTCTTCCAGAACAGCACTATTGTTCCGCATTTTTCCTCTCAATTCACTTTCGTCTGAACCTTCCCCGACCGGCGTCGGGGCGCTTCCATTAACATTGCACCTATATTGTCAGCGCTAGCCGAGCAGAAGCGATGTGACGCAGGTCAAGTGCGAGCGTGATGCGGTACCGAGGAGAAAACCGGGCGGAAGGACGGCAAAGGCGGCGCTCGTCGGGAAAACTGGTGTAGGGGCCAATTTCAATAAATGCTGTGCTCGGCGCTGAGGAGTTTGTGTGAGAACTGTGCCGTCCCCTAAGGGACTCGGCGAATTTTCTCGCTCTACCCAGCACTGCGCCTACGGCTGCGTGCTGGGCTAGATTATTTCGCGCCTACGGCGCTCGAACTATGAAGCCGCTGGCGCCTTCTCGCGCTCCACCATCGACTTCACGATCACGTACAGCACGGGGATGAAGAACAGGTTGAGGGCGGTGGAGAAGATCATGCCGCCGAACACAGTGGTGCCGACGGAGTGACGGCTCTCCGAACCGGCGCCGCCGGCGAAGACCAGCGGCAGCACGCCGAGAATGAACGCGAACGAAGTCATCAGGATGGGACGCAAGCGGATGCGGGCGGCCTCAACCGCGGCTTCCTTCACGGACAGCCCTTTGTGGCGCAACTGTTCGGCGAATTCGACGATCAGAATGCCGTTCTTCGAAGCCAGACCAATCAGCATCACCAGTCCGATCTGGCA
>PLBD01000428.1 GCA_003135315.1 Acidobacteriaceae bacterium
ATCGGTGGCGAAGCGCTTGGAGCCCCACATGTGGGTCGCCGAATTCACAAACCAGGTGGAGTGCAGCAGGATCACCGTGCGCAGGAATATTGCCCACATCATTACGGACCACCCGCCGACGAGCAGCAGAATGACACCGAGCGTGGTGATGGGCACCCAGTGGTACTCGCTGATCCATAGATGGAACTTGTCCTTGCGAAGGTCGGGAACGTAGGCCAGCAGTTCGGTGCTCTTGTTGTGGAAGGTCTTGCCGGTGAGGATCCAGCCCATGTGGGCCCAGAAGCCGCCATCACGCGGGGAGTGCGGATCACCAGGCTTGTCGGTGAGCTGGTGATGGACGCGATGGGTGGCGACCCAGAAGATCGGTCCGCCCTCAAGCGCCAGCGTGGCGCAAACGGTGAGAACGTATTCCAGCCACTTGGGGCACTTGTAACCGCGATGGGTGAGCAGGCGATGGTAGCCCATGCCGATGCCGAGGCTGCCGGCCACCCAGTAGACGAACAGCCCGACAAACAGGGCCGTCCAGCTAAACATAAAGAGGGCGGCGATTGCGCCAATGTGAAAGGCGACCATGAAGGATGTAGTAAGCCAGTTGATGCTGGTGTCTTTTGGTTTTGCGGTCTGAGCCATGTTTCCCCTAAGTTCGTAAGTCCGGATTCAGAGTAACAAGCCAGGCGGGATTCGTTTGTAATAGTTTTGTAACCTGTTGTGGAATGAGGGGAGTGGGTGTCGTCCCTTACGCCAGCGCTGAGTGCTGGGACTATTTCGGGCCTGCGGCGCTGGAACCGTCGTGCCGGGCACATCTGATGAGGCCGTGCAAGAAGCGTGCCGCCCCCACGGGGCTCAGGTACGGAATTTATCTTTACCCAGCACTCCGCTGCGCTGCGTGCTGGGCTAGATTATTTCGCGCCTACGGCGCTCGGATCCTGCCGAGTCTAACTGCACTGTCGACCCAGACGACTGTCGACCCGGACACTTGTCGATCTGGACGACTGTCGTAATAGCGCAAGAGCCAGAGGGCAACTACTGCGTCCGGCTGCTGCCTTCGCCCCAGGGAAAGCTGACGGATACGGAACAGCCATGGCCGGAGACCCGAATGTTGGCTACGCCGGCGTTCTGTCCCGCAACCTTGGTTCCGATCACCGCCTGCCAGTCACCGTCGGGCGACGCTGTCGGACTGTGCGTACTGCCCTCGGGTCCGGAGTTCATCTTGACGGTCAACATCTCATAGGGAGTAAACCCGCTGGCACGAACGGCCACAACGTCAGCCAGGGCCGACTGGAGGACCACCGACAGCTTGCAATTTTTGTCGGAAGCTTCGATGGGAAACGGAACTGCATCAGCAAAGCCGGCGACGCGGCCATCGGTGGAGACAACGCCAAAACGCTTGGGCTCGCCCAGCACTGCCGACGTCTTGATATTGATGGGATCGTCCAGCCCGCTGCCCTGGCACGAGCCGGGCTTGCCGGAACAGACCAGCACACCGCGCTTGTCGAAGCTGACGCCGGCGATGGCTTTGCTGGGCTTCTTACCTGGAATCCAGAACCACAAGTCGTAGGTCTTGTCCGCGGAGAAACCTTTGCCCATGAGGTTGTACGTGAGCACCGTGCCCGAGGCGTCGTGCTCGCGCGGCCCCTCGTGGGTTCCGAGTTCGACTCCGGCAGTGTTCCTGCCCCACATCTTCTCGTCGAATTGCTGGGCAGAGAGCGGCAAGGCCAGGCAGCCGAGGAGCAGCAGCGCTACCGAGACGAAGTTGAAACGTCGCTTGGTCAATTTTTTCCCTTCCCTGCCTGGGCGGGCAGAGACATACCGAAGAGAAGCACATCGCGGGCCCGCTCGGTCACGGTGCCGTCAAAGCCTTCCATGATGAGCAGGTCGCTGCCTTCGATTTCGATGGTGGCTTTGCCCTCGTTGGTATCGAAGACGTAGAGATTGCGAGTGCCCTTGGCATCGGGCGCCGGCGCCTGCAAGACGGCTTTCTTGTAGCGCTTGGGCAGGTAATCGGCGTACAGCTTGGCGAAGTCGCGCGCGGCTTCGGGCGAATCCCAGCCCGACCAATACAGCATCGCGATCTGATCCTTGGGAGCAGTCTTGACGCGCGCGGCAAAATAATATCCGCCGCGCCAATGGCGATAGTAGTTAGGAGCATCGTCTGCGCCGTACTGTTTGGCCAATAGATAGACATCGAATTCACCCATGCTGCCGAAATCGAAGCGCTGGTAAGCAGGCGCTACGAGCTGATCCATATCAGGTATCTTGGGCGGGGCCACAACATGGTTCAGCAGGTAGGTCTCAGGCTGCATGATCTGGCGAGTGTCGACGGGAGGATTCTCCAGAATGCCGGCAAACGCCGCCGGTCTGCCCTTGTTGGCCATGACGGTCTTCACGAAGTCGAGCCCGAAGGTGTACGGCATGAGCAGCGACTCGCGCAGGAACATCGGGGCCTGGGCAAATACGGGCGAACCCGTGTTGTCGGCCATGGCGCCCTGCAATTTGGAAACTATGTCCGGAGCGGTCAGCAGGTTCTTGCCCAGCGGGGCCAGCATGTAATCGAACATCACGGCCATGCCCTGGCCTTCGGTGACGCACTGCCGGGCCGACTGCGCTTCTTCGGTGGAATACTCCTGCTGATCGGGCAGGGGCGTGGAATCGTCCTTGGCGCCGGCCAACTCCCACTTCTCGATGCCGACCTTCTGGTCCTGCAAGGCGTGGGTCAACTCGTGCGACAGGATCGGCTTTTGGGCGTCGATCTGCACCCAGTCGAGCAGGTTGACGCTCTTGGTCTTGGGGTCGTAGTACGCGGCAACCTGCTCGCCCATCAGGCGCACAAACTCGGCATGGAGGTCATAATTCGGAGGCAGCAGCCCGAACTTCTGCAACACCAGGCGCGACTGCTCCAGACGCTTCTCGTCCTTGTCATCCTTCATGCGCTTGTCGACATACTTCTCGACTTCCTGGCGGGTGATGAGATTGCGCTTGACCTTATGCTCGATGGGCAGGCCAGTATCCTGGCTGACGAAGTCGAGGATCTCATCGACTGAGCGAAAGAGTTCTTTGGCCTGACTCTTGGTAACGTGGGTCTCAGGCTCAGGCGGTTCCGCCGCCTGGTTGGTACCGGTACCGGGTTGCTGATTCTGGACGGCGACGCCAGCGCCAGGGACTTGTGCTGCGCCGGAGTTGTTCGACTGCTGCGGAGCGGGCGACGGTTGCGGCTGAGCAGTCTGGCTCGAGAGGGAGCCGGTGAAGAACAGGGTCAGGAGGATCGCGGAAAAAACGGTCGTCAGACGGCGTCTGAATGTGAAACGGACTAAACGGCGGGCTGGCATCGACAGACTCTAAGCATACAGGAGAAACGCGAAAGGCTGCGTTCGGAGCTTGCCCACCCTCTCGCCAAAAAGACGGCGAGAAGGAGCGGGGCATCCAGCTTGCCCAGGTCTCGAAAAGCGCGAG
>PLBD01000245.1 GCA_003135315.1 Acidobacteriaceae bacterium
TTTTCCAGCGAAGACGCGCCGATTTCGCTGGGCGTCATCTTCGACATAAGCGGCTCCATGGCCGACAAGATCGACAAATCGCGCCAGGCCGTGGTTGAGTTCTTCCGCACGGCCAACCCGCAGGACGAGTTTTTTCTGATCACTTTTTCGGAAAAACCGGAAGTGCTGGTGGACTTCACCTCCTCCGTCGAGGACATCCAAAACAAGCTGGTGTATGCGATTCCCAAGGGGCGGACGGCCCTGCTGGATGCCATTTATCTGGGCATGAACCGCATGAGAAAAGCGCATTATGAGCGCAAGGCGCTGTTGATCATCTCCGATGGCGGCGACAACCACAGCCGCTATACCGAGGGCGAAATCAAATCCATGGTGCGGGAAGCCGATGTCCAGATCTACGGCATCGGCCTCTTTGATCGCGACTTCAAGAGTCCGGAGGAACGGGAGGGTCCGGCCCTGCTCAGTGACGTTACCGAAGTCACAGGTGGCCGGACATTCGTCATCGATTCGCCCAACGAGCTGGCGGACGTAGCCACCAAGATCGGCATTGAACTGCGCAACCAATATGTCCTCGGATACCGTCCAACCAATCCGGGACGCGATGGCAAGTGGCGCAAGATCAAGGTGAAGCTGAATCCCCCCAGAGGCTTGCCACCGCTGCACGTTTACGCCAAAACTGGATACTATGCACCTACGGAATAAACGCGAACTTTTCCTGATTGCACTGGTTTTGCTGGTGGGCACTTGGTTATCTGCCCAGAATTCCGCCGCTCCGAATCAGCCCTCCACCGGCGCAGCAACGGCCGCGCCGCAGCAGTCCGGCGGTACCATTCAGCCGCCGACAACACAGGGGCAGGAGCCTGCCTCACAGCATGATGACGTCTATGTCTTCAAGAAGGAAGTAGACGAAGTCACACTCCATGCCACCGTGGTCGACGACCACAATCGGTTGATTACTAATCTGACCCGGGGCGACTTCGACGTCCTGGAGGACGGCAAGCCGCAGAAGATAACCTCGTTTCACAACGAAGATATTCCGGTGGCGATGGGCATCGTTATCGACAACTCCGGTTCCATGCGCGAGAAACGCCCGCAGGTCAACGCCGCCGCACTCAACCTGGTGCGCTCCAGTAATCCCCAGGACAAGGTTTTCGTAGTGAACTTCAACGAAGAGTATTTTCTCGATCAGGACTACACCGGCAGCATTCCCAAGCTGAAAGACGCGCTCGAGAGGATCGAGTCGCGGGGCGGCACGGCGCTGTATGACGCCGTCGTGGCCTCCGCGGATCATCTGAAGAAAAGCGGCGACCTGGAGAAGAAAGTCCTGCTGGTGGTGACCGACGGCGAAGACAATGCCAGCCGCGAGTCGCTGGAGCAGGCCCTGCGCCGGTTGCAGGAACAGAATGGCCCGACAATCTACACCATCGGTTTGCTGAGCGAAGAGCACGGCAAGCGGGCCCGTCGTGCCTTGCGCGAAATGGCCGAGGACACCGGCGGCGTCGCCTTCTTTCCCAAGGACTTGAATGAAGTGGAAGCGATAACCCAACAGATCGCGCACGACATTCGCAACCAATACAGCATCGGGTACAAGCCCTCGACGCCACAGAGCGCAGGCGGCTATCGCACGGTGAAGGTCGAAGCTCAGGCCAAGGGCTACAAGAAGCTGCAGGTGCGCACCCGCAGCGGCTACTATGCCGGCCAGCAGCACACCTCTTCCCAGGCGGGCGGGCAGTAAACCCAGCGTATTCTGGGGATCTACATCACAGCCACAACGGCGGCCTCCCAAGTAGATATCGCCGGATATGGGCTTGCCGAATTCCGCTATGGCGTGATTTCGAACACCACACCGCAACCGCTGCCGTAACATCCACTTCCGCCGGAGGCAGCAGTGCCAAAAATATTGCCATAGAGGTCGAATATAAGGTTACTGAATGGTACGGCTCCATCGCTGCCGCCGGTGAAGTCGTACAACGAGGTATAGGTCCAACCGCTAGAACGCGTTAGTTTAAATACGTTCCCGGCCCCATAAATTCCGCCAACACGCGTTGTCCCATAGAGGTTGCCAGCGGCGTCCAAAGCCAGACTGGCGGTCGGCCCGCCGCGATCGGTAAAGGTGTAAAGCAGGTGATAGGTCCATCGCCCGTCAGATTGTGACAGCTCGAACACCGTGCCGCCGGCAGATCCTCCCTGGCCCCACTCCGTTGTACCGTACAGATTTCCAGATGCGTCCATGGTCAGCCCCGCCTGGGGACTCTCCCCATCGTATTGACCTAGAAACGCATAGAGAACGTTTATGTTCCATCCATTGCCGTTGGGCGTTAGCTGAAATACTGTGCCGTCGGAGTACTGACCCCCGGCTCCGGCGGCGCCGTAGAGGTTTCCGGTATTATCACGAACCACGCCACCATTGGGTATGATTCCATAGCCGCCTGTCCCGAAAGCATGCAGGACAGTTTCGCGCCAACCTCCAAGCGAGGGCGTGAGCTCATAGACCGTGCCACAGCCAATGCCGCCGCAGTTTCCCCCGGCCGTTGTGGTGCCGTATATATTGCCCTCAGGATCGAAAATCAGGTCGCCATCCGGGTTGGCGCCGTCCTGGGCTTTCAGCGCGCTCATCTCGAAAGCGAAGCGATATAACACGACTTTGTTCCAACTGTCATTGTCATGGCTCGTCCGATCTGCCTGAGGGCTCAGACGGAATACGGTGCCGCAGCCCTTCAGATTGCCCCAGGAGCAGACGTTGCCTGGCGCGGCAAAACCGCCATACTCGGTCGTGCCATAGAGATTGCCGTCAGGCCCGAAGATCACTCTTCCCACGGGTGTATCGCCGTCAAGCCCACCCGCAAAAGGGTAGATCGTTGAAAAAGTCCATCCAGAGCCTGCGGGGGTCAACTTGAATACTGTGCCGCATCCGTAATCGTTGCCGCAATTTGGTCCGGTCTGCCCGCCGCTCCGAGCAGTCCCGTAGAGATTTCCTGCGGAGTCCCAAGTGAGTCCGGCCTCCGGCGCTGAGCCATCTGCTCCCCCTGTAAAGGTGTAGAGGACCCTGTAGCTCTGCGCCTCTATCGATTGCGTCAAGCATACTGTCAGCGCCAACGCCATCACAGACATGACAGCGAAGGCTTTAGGAAACGAAGCGTTACGTAAAGCACCAGAAAGCAATTCCTCTTTGCTGTTCATCGATCCCTCCTGCCATATGGCTATGAAGTGAAATTTGAGACGGAGGTGACAGTGCGCATCTGGACATCAGGGAAGGCGAGCTATGCCAACCTTTTCGCCGTGCTACACGAGAATGATGGAGTGGGCACGGAAAGCACACACGCTCTCCCAGCAGCAGTGATTTCACAGCATCGCCGAATGGCTGTCAGTGACACTCGCCTCTTCTCGAAGTGACAAGCTTCTGAACTTGGCCCCTCGCGGATGCGCGGCGTAGTCTTTCCTTGCCGCATCCAAAGCGGTCAACGTATGCAACGACTGGCCGAACTGTGCGAGCGAATTGCCGCCACTACCAAGAAGACCGAGAAGGTCGCGCTTCTGGCCGAATACTTCCGCTCGCGGGAGTTGCCGGACGCCGTGACTTCCGCCGTCTTTCTTTCAGGACGCGCCTTCGCTGCCTTTGACGAGCGCACGCTGCAGATCGGCGGGTCGCTGTTGTGGAAGCTTGTGGTGGAGTTTGCCGCAGGACAGAAGAGCACAGGAGCGGGATCAGAAAAGCAGATCCTTCGCGGGCTGAAGCCCGCTCGGNNGCTGAAGCGCCGCACTACCCGAGTGCGACGTCTGCTCTTACTGCCGCTTATCGCCAGCGCGGCGATCTGGGCGCGGCGGCTTACGATGTCCTGGTGGCGAAAGCGCCGGCATCCTCGACTATCACACTGCAAGAAGTCCGCGCGACCTTCGACCAGATCGCCGAGACGCGAACCGCGACGGCAAAGACTGCGGTCCTTAAGTCGCTGCTCGAGCGTGCGACCGCCCT
>PLBD01000161.1 GCA_003135315.1 Acidobacteriaceae bacterium
GCGGCTCCATCGACTTCGACCTGCCCGAGCCGATGATCGAGTTCGACGAGCACGGCCTGATGAAGAGCATCACGCGCTCGGAGCGCAACATCGCCAACCGCATCATCGAGGAGTTCATGCTGTCGGCCAACGAGTGCGTCGCCAGATATCTGGAGAGCAAGGGCGTTGCGTCGCTGTATCGCATCCACGAGAAGCCCGATCCCAAGCGGGTGATGGACTTTGAGACGACTGCGGCGAGGTTTGGATATTCGCTGGGCGTGGGCGCGCTGCCGGTGAAGCGAGTGCAGTTCAAAGCGGAGCGGCGCGAGCGCTACGGCACAGGGCAGCGCGCGAAGACGCTGGAGATCCCCGAGGAGGTACACATCACGCCGAGGATGTATCAGAAGCTGACACAGAAAATTGCCGGCAAGCCGGAGGAGAGGATCCTGTCGTACCTGATGCTGCGGTCGCTGAAGCAGGCGCGCTACTCGGAGAGGAACGAGGGCCACTTCGCGCTGGCCGCGCCGACGTATACGCACTTCACGTCGCCGATCCGGCGGTATCCCGACCTGATCGTGCATCGGATATTAAAGGATGTGCTGCGGGCGTCGGCGGAGCGGGAAGAGCATGGCGTCCCGGTGGGAACGGGGGAGATTGCGGGGATCGAGGAACATTCCTCGCCGTGGTCGAAGAGATCTGCCCATGCGACCGAAAATCCCCACTCAAGCAAAAGAAGCTTGAGTGGGGCACCCGGTTCCGTGGGACACCCGCATTTGCATGGACCGATTCCGGAGGAGGAGTTACACGAGATTGCCGACGAGTCGAGCCAGGCGGAGCGGCGCGCCGACGAGGCCGAGCGCGAGCTGATGGAATGGAAGAAGATGAAGTTCATGGAAGAGCGCGTGGGCGACGACTTCGATGGGCTGATCGTGAGCGTCACGAAGTTCGGGATGTTCGTTGAGCTGAACGATATGTTTATCGAAGGGCTGGTGCCGCTCGGCTCGCTTACTGACGACCGCTATCAGTATCACGAGGCCACGAGGCAGATCATCGGCCAGCGCAGCCGGAAGACTTACTCGCTGGGCGATCCCATTCGCGTGCTGGTGGACCGCATCGATCGCATGCAACGGCGGATACAGTTTGCGGTGGTGGAAGAGAAGCCGGTGCGCAAGCGGGGAAAGAAGAAGTGAGTTCACCACGGAAGCACGGAGAGCACGGAAAAATCAGAAGAGGAAATCGCAAGAAAGAATCGGAATGAACCAGAGTGGCGTGAGACACAGTCCGCAGCTGATCGCCGGTGCAGGTAAAATGAGCGTCATGCGCAGGGCCGTTGTTCTTCTATTCGTGTTGGTGCTGGTTGTGTCGGCAATGGCGCAGACGCCGCCGGCGGCGCCATCGGCCGTCCCCGCAGGCTGGCCAACGGCGCAATTCGCGACTGCCAAAGATCCCGGAGTGCAGAAGGCCGTGCAGATCCTGGACCAGATGATTCGCGCGCTGGGCGGCGACGCGTGGCTCAACGTCAGCAGCATGACCAGCGAGGGACGCGCCTACAGCTTCTCGCATGGGCAGCCCAACAGCTTGAGCATCCTGTACTGGCGCTTCTGGGAGTGGCCGGACAAAGAGCGCGTGGAGCTGACCAAACAGCGCGACATCGTGGAGCTGCTGGTGGGCGACAAGGGATACGAGATCACCTACAAAGGCACGGCGACACAGGACGCGAAACTGTTGGAAGAATCGCTGCGGCGGCGCGAACACTCGCTGGAGTGGGTGGTGCGCAAATGGCTGCCGGCACCGGGCACGGCGATTCTCTACAGCGGCACCGCCATGGTGGAGCGCAATCTGGCCGACCAGATCACGGTGCTGAGCGCCAGCAACGACAGCGTAACGCTGTCGATTGACGGGCAGACGCACCTGCCGGTGAGAATCAGCTATAGCTGGCGGGACCCGATGGACCGGCAATTCGACGAGGCCTCGACCGTGTTCGGTAATTACAAGCCGCTGCAGGGAGTGCAGACGCCGTTCAGCGTGGTGCAGTATCGCAATGATGAGATGAGCGCGCAGAGATTTCTGACTTCGGCCACATACAACACCAGCCTCGCGCCAAGCCTGTTTGAGACCAAGGGCATCACGTACAATCCGGGCGCGCGGAGGCAGTAGTCAGTAGCCAGTAGNNGGATGACCGCAAAGAAGTAGCCAGTTGCGAGCAGCGGAATTAGCCGTGGCGCGAGCGAGAGCTACTTCACGCGAAAGGGACCGCGAGGCCGTTTGGGTTTATAGGGCGGGGAATGCGATTCCTGGCCGCAGGTGCAGACCTCCAGAGCAGAAGCCAGGGTTTCAACGAAGGCGCCGCAATGCGGGCAAACCAGGACCAATCGTCTGGGGCCGGAGGCGTGGCGGTCGAGGAGCAGTTGATTGAAGAGCCATATCTCGGCTTCTTCGCGGGCAACGACGTGAAACGACTTCAGGCAGGCGAGGTTGTGACAGTACGTAAGCAGCGCGCCTTCGGGTACCTTCCGCTGACCATCGGCTGAGTAAGCCATCTTCTCTCCGGGCGAGAATACCATGCCAGACGAATGTGGGGTAGACAGCAGGACGTTCGGCTAGCACCGAAAGTCACTTTCCGGACACTACCAAAGATTGTGGGCGGAATCAAGAAAAAGATATGANNGCATTCTTGCTTATCTTCCCCACTGCTGTCGGTTCTGGGTTGTCGGCAGGGGATGGTGAGTATGGGCAGCGCGGCATTTCCCACTTGAATAAGCAATTATTGGCGTTTTTTGGATGCGGAATACATATATCTGATGGGTTTCCGGGTTGGGATTTAGATTTTTCCCACTTAACCCATCGTGGCGACAAGAAACCCGGTGCCGTCCCCGGGGGACTC
>PLBD01000135.1 GCA_003135315.1 Acidobacteriaceae bacterium
GCAACCCCCTCAACATCGGCGCCGCCGCGCGCGCCATGAGCAACTTCGGCTTTCTCCGGCTGCGGGTGGTCAACGCCTACGACGTAGCCTTTCGCGAGGCGAAGTCCGCGGTCGGGGCAGCGTCGCTGCTGGCCAATGCCGAGGACTTCAAGAGCGTAGCGGAGGCCGTTGCCGACTGCACGCTGGTCGTCGGGACGACGGCAGTCCGCCATCGCGAGCTGCAACACCCGCTGCGACGGCTGGAATTAGGCGCGCGCCTTATCCGCAAGGAGTTGGCAACGGGACGCGTTGCCCTGCTGTTCGGCCCGGAGAAGACCGGGCTTTCCAACGACGATCTCAGCTACTGCCACTGGCTGATGAACATTCCCACTCGCGAGCAACACATCTCGATGAACCTGGGGCAGGCGGTTGCGGTGTGCCTGTACGAACTGGTGCGCGACACCAAGAAGGCCACATCGGCGAAGAAAGAAAAAGTGGAGAAGCCAGCTGCGGCGGGCGAAGTGGAGCGCATTTCCGACGGGCTGCTGGAAGCGCTGCATCGCAGCGGCTACGTGAACCCGATCGCCGTGTCATCAACCGAAGCGGGCGTGCGCCGGATGGTTCGGCGAATGAATCTGTCGTCCCGAGATGCCGAGTTGTGGCTCGGCATGTTGCGGCAGATTCTGTGGAAGATACGAACGGGAGAAGATTCGGAAAAATAGAAGTCCAGACGGCATTGATTTGAAGGGGCACGCCTTCAGGCGTGCCGATAGACCTATCAGAAGATCTGGCTTTAGCCGCTGAGGGCACTACTCCCACTCAGGCCTAAAGGCTACTTGTTTTTCTAAGGCTTTTGGCACGGATAAAGCCGCGCCCCTCCAAAATCGGCACCGGCGCGCTTTCAAATGCAAAGGGCCATCCGCGGGATGGCCCTTCTTTCCCACGTCCACGCCAATCATCAGGTTCGATACGGCTTGGACGAAGGTCTTACGACACCGTCTGCAACACTTGCTCGCGGACTTCGGCGTCTTGCTTGACTTCATCCCGCGTGCTTGGCAGTGCGATCTCCAGCAGTCCTTCAATGGTCTTGACGTAATGCAGATTCAAGCCCTGCAACTGCTCCGGCGTCAGGTCTTCCTGCACGTTCTGCTGGTTCTCAGCCGGCAGGATGATATCGGTCACTCCTGCCCGTTTGGCAGCCAGCGCCTTCTCTTTTATGCCGCCAATCGGCAGCACGTTGCCGCTCAGCGTGATCTCCCCGGTCATCGCCGTCAGCGGCCGTACTGGCTTATCGGTCAGCAGCGACACCAGCGCCGTCACCATCGTCACGCCTGCCGAAGGCCCGTCCTTCGGAATCGCTCCCGCCGGCACGTGGATATGGATATCGTGGTCGGCGAAGAACCCTTCGTCAATCCCGAGCTCTTTCGCATGCGACCGTACCCAGGTCAGCGCGGCCTGCATCGACTCCTGCATCACCTGGCCGAGCTGTCCGGTCATGGTGAAGCCGCCCTTGCCCTTCATCTTGTTGGCTTCAACAAAGAGCACGTCGCCTCCGGTCGGCGTCCACGCCAGGCCCACGGCCACGCCCGAGCGTTTGGTGCGCTCGGCAATTTCGCCTTCGGTGCGGATCTTTATTCCGCCCAGCATGTCGTGGTGCTGCACCAGCTCCGGCGTGACCTTCAGTTTGTCGGTCTTGCCTTCGGCGATGCGGCGCGCCTGCTTGCGGCAGATGGTCCCGATCGTGCGTTCCAGGTTGCGCACGCCTGCTTCGCGCGTGTAGTGCCGGATGATGAAGCGGATCGTTTCCTCCGGAAACTCGATCTGGTCGCCGGTGATCCCGTTCTCCTCAATCTGCCGCGGTACCAGGTACTGAAACGCGATGTGGACCTTTTCTTCCTCGGTGTAGCCTTGCAGCTCGATGATCTCCATGCGGTCGCGCAGCGGCTCAGCAATGGGATCGAGCATGTTGGCCGTCGTAATGAACAGCACCTTCGACAGATCGAACGGCACGTCGAGGTAGTTATCGCGGAAGCTGAAGTTCTGCTCCGGATCGAGCGCTTCCAGCAAGGCCGATCCCGGATCGCCGCGAAAGTCGCGGCCCACCTTATCGATTTCGTCGAGCATGAAGACCGGATCGTTGGTCTCGGCCCGGCGAATGCCCTGCATGATCTGCCCCGGCAACGCCCCGATGTAGGTGCGACGATGTCCGCGAACCTCGGCTTCATCATGCACGCCGCCGAGTGACAGGCGAACGAACTTGCGGCCGAGGGCGCGAGCAATCGACTTACCCAGCGACGTCTTGCCCACGCCTGGAGGTCCGACGAAGCAGAGAATCGGCCCCTTCATGTTCGGCTTCAGGCGCCGCACGGAGAGGTAATCCAGAATGCGGTTCTTCACCTTTTCCAGATCGTAATGATCGGAGTCCAGGATCTCCTTCGCTTTCAGGATGTCGACCTCGACGCCAGACGACTTCTGCCACGGCAGCACCGCGAGCCACTCGATGTAATTGCGCGTGAGGCCGTAATCGGCAGCCATTGGCGACATGCGTGCCAGCCGTCCGAGCTCCTTCAATGCTTCCTTCTTCACTTCATCGGGCATGCCAGCGGCTTCGATCTTCTGCCGCAGCTCTTCGGCATCGCGCGTGGTTTCGTCCTGCTCACCCAGCTCTTTCTGGATGGCTTTCATCTGCTCGCGCAGGTAGTACTCGCGCTGCGTCTGCTGCACGCGGTCCTGCACTTCGCTCTGGATCTTGTTGCGCAGTTGCTGGACTTCCAGCTCCTTCGCCAGATGCTGATTGATTTTCTCTAGGCGCACGTGAACGTCGGGGGTTTCCAGCACGTCCTGTTTGTCGCGCGTTGAGAGCGACGGCAACGAGGACGCGATGAAGTCCACCATGCGTCCCGGGTCTTCAATATTTCCTGCGACAGTCGAGAGCTCGTCTGACAATGTCGGCGAGCCCGCGACAATCTGCTGGAACAACGTCAGCACGTTTCGCTGCAGTGCTTCTATCTCGGAATTCTTGGGGACAGGCACTTCCGGAATCGATTCCACCGTCGCGTGCATGAATGGCGTCAGTTGGGTGTATTCCGTCACCTTGACGCGCTCCAGGCCCTCGGCAAAGACGAACAGGCTCTGGTTGGGCATGCGCACGACCTTATGCACTACCGCCAGGCTGCCAACCGCAAACAAATCGGTAGGCTGCGGCGTGTCCACGCGCGCCTCACGCTGGGCCACAACGACAATGGTCTTGTCCTCGCCCAGCGAGTTGATTAGTTGCACGGAACTTTCGCGTCCCACGGTCAGCGGCAACACCGCATGAGGAAACAGTACCGTATCGCGGACGGGCAGGACGGGAAGCGTCCGGGCACCTTCGGAATCGTTTCGAAGCTCTGGGTCTGTACGCTCTAAATCTTTATTTTCCTTTGACATATGGCTCCATGAGTCGATCACACTCAAGTTTTAGATGCCTGCCCGCGCTAAAGGATGCAGGCCTGCTCCAAAGCGGGGAGCGCCCGCTCCATCCAGGCACAAGGTCGTCTTCAATCCCTTTGCCGGCCCTGAGCGTCCTATCGGCATCTCTTCCGGCTTCTGCAGCAGAGCCAGCCACCAACTGTTAGGGAAGCTCTGATTAAGTCGGCTCCTCGAAGGGGACGGCCTTCAGGCCGTCCGTAAGTGCCGCACCATCAATGCGGCTTTTAGCCGCTGAGGGACTTCGCTATGACTTGATCAGGATTTCCTTAGCAATAAGCTACAAGCAATAGCAATTGCAACCAGCCACCGAACGTCAGTGGCCTTTTCACGACGAAGCAAAAACCAGCGCCAATAAGCGGCGACAGGATTCTAATCAAGCCGTGTGCCGGTAACAACCGGAATTGCCGCCGATCTCCACTTTTTGTCCCAGATATCCCAAATCCGAACCGGCGGATTGCTCTGCTTTGTATCAGGGCGCGACCCTTCGGCTGGCTCAGGGCAGGCTTTCAGTCGCGCCGAACACGGCACAAAAAAAGCCCCGGGCTTTAGCCCCTGCCGCAAAATCGTTACAGGGGCTAAAGCCCGGATCAAGATTCATCTCGTTGCGGCACGTCTAAAGACGTGCCCTGACACAAACCGCTCAAGATGCGTCATCTGCTCGTAGCTCGCGGCTCGCAGCTAGCTGCTAGTTGCTGCCCTTATCACATCGCCGGGGACGGCGCAGGCCGGAAGTCCGCCGTATTCTGCTCAGCGGTCACATCGGCGAAGCTGAAATGCTTGCTGGTCCCGTCATAGGCTTTGCCGTCGATTTCGACATACGGATACACGAAATAGTTCAGCGGCGGGCCATCCTGTTTGGGAGACAGGGTAAGGTCGCGTCCGGTGGAAAACTGCACGCGATTGGCGTCCACGCTGCCGAAGAAATAATCCGCTTTCTCCTTCGCCTTCCATGCCTCGGAGATGTCCAGCGGGACCCACCCGATGTTGCGCGCAAAGAACTCGCCCCAGCAGTGATAGCCCGCGATGTCGCCCTTGTCCTTGTTCTCCGGCAGCGGGAAACCGATATCGAAGCGCGCTGGAATGTCGTCGGCCCGCATCATGCCGATGAACGGCGAGTGGAAGTCGGTGCAGTTGCCATGCTTGGCATCGCACGCCCAGATGGCATCGCCGCGTCCCCAGCCGCTGCCCGTCTTGTCATAACGCATGGTCGAAAACAGGTAGTCGTAGGCGGCTTTCGCCTTGGCGACAGTTCCCTGCTGGCTGCCCGTCACCTGTTCGGCGAGTTCTTTGATCTTGCCGTCCGTAGGGATCAGGTTGTCTGGTTGCACATAACGATTCATCGACGCCGGGACGACGCCCGGCTTGGTGTCCTTGCCTTCGAGCTGCGCGTAGTCGCCGCGGGAATACTCGCGCCGTGTCACCTCATACTCCAGCGTGAAATCGACGCTCGCTTGCGCCGGATTGCGGATTTCGGCGTACAGGATGCGATTGCCGTACTCCGGCTCCTCGCCCATGCGCGTCTCCACTGGCGCCTTGACGTTGACCAACCGCACCGTCTGGTGCTCGTCGGTGTGCGCCACCGGGACCCACACGCGCACCAGTTTGCTTCCGGCAGGAATGTCTTTCACGGTGAATGCGTAAGTGAAGACGAACTTGCGCGAGGGCGGACTGAACTTCTGCTTCTCAGGCGTGGCCGTCTGCGCCGCCAAAAGTGAAACAGCGCAACCAAGCAGCAGCAGGGACGAAAGCGCGCGTAACTTCATCGTGGAACTCCTGCGCACATTGGATGTACGGCAATGGCGCGCGGCGCGAATATTTTAGCGCCGGATGTTCCGACACTGGCCATGATTTTGGGTGCCGATGCACCAGCCCGAGGGCGACACAATCATAGCCCAGCGCGGGACCGGGGCCCCCGACGAGCGCCGGGTTTGCGCTCGTTGGGGTGGTTGAGCGCTGGGAACCGTGACTTCTTGGGCTCGGAGTCCCTTCAGGGACGACACCGAACGTGCCGTCCCTACGGGACTCGCCTCAATTTATTTATCACTGACCCAGGGACTAACGTCCTGGGCTACGAATGTGTCGCCCTTCGGGCTGAGCCGGACCGAAAGTGCACTATCCACTATGCGGCTTGCCGACGATTCCTCCCCGCAATGAAGAATCCAGCCGCGATCGCTGCAAAGACCAATCCGCATACCAAAGTAATCAGCGGCGCCGCGAAAAATCGCCGGTTCCACCCTGCGCCGATGCGCGCCTGCGTGGGATTGTGGGGATCATAGCGAATCGCCTGGCGGCTGCCAACCGGAAACTCCGCGGCGCGGCGAACGGTCTCTTCGTAGTTGCTGCTCTGGAAGCTGGTGAGCTCGGCGGTGACGGGCTGGCCGCCGGCCACGTAGACGATCTGCAGGTTGGCAGCGTAAAGCTGGTCATGCTTCGCCGCCGGCTGCGTCACCACCTGGCTGCGAATCACCTGAGCCTGCCGGACCGGCCACGAGCGCAGAACCTGGATCTGTCCCCAGAACAGCGGGATGCTAAGGATGAAAAACAATCCGCAGACGATCAGACAGGCCACGCCGAGGAATTGAAGGATACCGCGTCGTTCAGAGCTCAAAGTCATTCACCACAGAGACACCGACGCACAGACGATAACCAATCTAAATCATTGTGGCGGATCGAATGTCGGTGTCATGCGGTGTCCGGCGAGTCACTTATCCTGCGGCGATTTATCCTAAGTTGACCAAAACCGGGGATAACAACCACGTTGCTTTAGGGCGTAAGCTCCCACACCGTGCCAACGCCGTATTCTCCGCCACTCCATGTCGTCCCGAAGATGTTGCCGTTGGCGTCCCTCAGCAAGTTTCCTATTGGATACTCTCCGTCTTCGAGAGCGCTAAAGTCGTGCAGCGTCGTGAACACCCATCCCCCGTTTGTTGGAGTTAGCTCGAATACCGAGCCTTGACCGTAGGCTCCATCATCGCAGGCCGTACCATAGAGGGCTCCGGTTGCATCCAGGAGGACCGGGCCAGCCGGTCCAAAAAAGGGGGGTTCGCCGTACCCGGGGGCAAACGCATGAACCGTGCTAAAGATCCAATTGTTGCCCGAGGGCGAAAGCTCGAAGACAGTACCCGCTGATAGGCCCGGACCTCCCGCCGTCGTAGTTCCATATAGATTCCCCGCCCCATCTATGGTGAGGCTAGATACAGGCCAAGCTCCATCCATGTGGGTGTCGAAGGAGTGCAGCACCCGATACATCCATCGTCCATTTGAGGAAGAAAGCTCAAAGACGACGCCGCAGTCACAAAGACCGCCGCCCTCATAGGTCGTGCCGTACAGGTTACCGGCCGAATCGAATATTAACCCTCCTACAGGCTCTTCGCCCCCAAAGTTTCCGAAGTTGTAAACCACCGAGTGGGTCCACTGATTGCTGTTGCGGATGAGTTCAAAGACGGTGCCGCCGTTGTCAGCACCTCCCGCGGACGTCGTGCCGAAGATATCGCCTGTACCGTCGAAGGTCAATTCGCTGATCGGCCAGTAGCCGTCAGAACCAGAGAATCGATAGATCACCGTGCGCGAGAAACCCGCAGACGGATCCAGTCGGAACACCGTGCCGCACCCGAAGCTGCAACTGGGGTTGCCGCCCTCCTCCGTTGTACCGTAAAAGGCTCCGTCGGGACCGAGGGTGAGACGCGACACCGGGTGATAGCCGTTTTCGTCGTTCTGGTTAAACTCAGTCATCACGCTGGAAACCCATCCGGCTTGCACCTGGGTCAGTCTGTATACACTGCCCGGGCCACTGAAGCCTCCATCGGTCGTGGTGCCGTAAAGGTTTCCGCTCGCGTCTTGCAAGAGCCCCGCATATGGCTGGTTGCCATCTGGACCGTAGCTGAACGCGTGCAGAACGGTGAAGGTCTGGGCCTGCGATGTGCCCCCCGCAACCATCATGAGTGCACAAACTACCACCGTTGCACAGGCTAACTTACGCGGACCACCGCGCAGAATTGATATCAAAAGTGTCTTCGGGTTCACTTTGTTGGTCTCCTTTACGAATGCGAGCCGTTGAGCGTTCCCCTTTGTTAGCGCGGATTATTTCACATTACGGGATCGAACCAGCAATCATAACTGTTGTAATCATGTCTTAGCATAAATAACCGGAC
>PLBD01000096.1 GCA_003135315.1 Acidobacteriaceae bacterium
CGGGTGATGGTGTGGAAGCCGGAATCACGCAGCTTCAGCTGCAACGTGCGGGCGTGCAACTTCTGCTCGCGCAGGCGGCGGCAGACCATTTCTGACAAGCGCGCCAGGGTCGATTCGAGCTGTTGCGCGTCGGCGGTGTCGCGAGAAAACGTGTGCTCGTGGCTGATCGAGCGTGGCCCATCGGCCTCGCCGATATCGCCATCGAACCAGGCGCCGGCATCCAGGCCGTGCGCTTTTCCGGAGAGCGCGATTCCCAGCGCTCCAAAGTTTTGCTCCAACCAGCCTGGGTCGCGGGATGCGAGATCGCTCACCTTGTGGATGCCTTGGTCCTGCAGCCGCTTCTCCATCACTTTGCCGACGCCGGGAATCTTGCGAACGTCAAGCGGGGCGAGGAACTCCGCTTCCCTACCCGGCATGATCCACAGGACCCCGTTGGGCTTCGCCTGGTCTGAGCAAATCTTGGCGACCAGCCGCGACGTACCGATCCCGATGGAGCAATTTAGTTGGGTCGCAGTCTTCATCGCGACATGTAGCGCGTGCGCGGCACCCATCGGCGGACCAAGCAGGCGTTCGGTTCCGGTCATGTCCACATAGGCTTCGTCGATGGAGACCATCTCCAGCTTGGGCGAGAAACGGTTCAGAACTTCGTAAACTTTGGCGGAGTAGTCGCGATAGCGCTCAGGATGACCGTCGACGAAGATGGCCTGTGGGCACAACTTGGCCGCGGTGCGCAACGGCATCGCCGAATGCACGCCGAACTTGCGCGCAGCGTAGGACGCGGCCGACACCACGCCGCGCTCATTGGGACGCCCGCCGACCACGACCGGTTTGCCCTTCAACGACGGATCGAACAGTTCTTCGACCGAGACGAAGAAGGCGTCCATGTCGACATGAAAAATTGTTCGCTGTGCCGGGGCCATGCTGAGCGCGATTGTAGTGCAAAACCGTCTCTTGCAGCCCACCCCCTCGGCTGCGCTCGGGGCAGGCTCCTGTCGCCAGCCGAAGGCGACAAGGTCGGGCACCCGCAAACAAGTCCTCTTGTGACCCTCTACGGCGCGAAGTAGCCGGANNNCCCGGCGGCACCACCGTCGCGTTGAAGACGTAAGCCGCTGCGTTGCTGGGAGGCGCACAGGCGCTGCCGAGCACGTTCACAGTTTTCTCTCCGCTGAACGGCTGGCCGTTGTTCTGGCGCGTGTCCAGCACGCGACAGGGAGCAACTGGGTAGAACGTGAGCCCACCTGTTCCAGGGGCAGCAAAATAGCCGTTGATGTCCATTACCAAATCCGTACTGTTGTACGCGAACACGCTGATGTCGCCGTTTGCCGCAGCGGGTACAATCGCCGCGTTGGCCACGACGGTACCTGTCGGATTGTTCAGGGTAGATACATAGGGCTGTTGCTGATCGCTCGGCCACAAGGTCAGGTAGCTCAGCGGCTGTCCCGCCGGATAAGGAACGACTGTAACGTTCAACGAATAGGCCTGCGGATTGCTGCTTCCCTGCAAACATGGACTCGACAGGAACGGCAACTCGCGTACTTCCATATTGCCCAGGAACGGCGGTCCCAATCCGTGAGGCTGCTGTGAGCCGGCGCGAGTGTCCACCACGCGGCACGGAGGAAGCGGAAAGAATTGATATTGGTACTGGCTCGGAGCGAAATAGCCATTGATGTCGAGAATGACATCGCTGGTATCCGTGACGTAGACCGTGACCAATCCCTTGTTGCCGAGCGGCACAATCGCCGCGTTGGCTTTGATCCGGCCATCGGGAGAATTCATGGTGGAGATAAGTGGTTGGGCTTCGCCGGTGGGCCAGATTGTCAGGTAGCCCAGAGGCCGGTGTGGTACCACCGTCACGTTCAATGAATAAGCGGTAAACCAGGGATCCGCGTCGCAACTAGCAACACTGAAATCCCGCGATGTGCCGCCCTCGATTGGGTTGTTATCGTCGCGCGTGTCCACCGCGCGGCAGGGCGGAAGCGGGTAGAAGTCAACGACTTGTCCCGCCTGGTAGAAGACAGCGGTTACTGCCTCAGGCTGCGTCATGGTGACATTGCATGGGCCAATGCCCATGCAGGGACCGGTCCAACCACTAAACGTCCAGCCCGACGCCGGCGAAGCGTTCAGTGTCACCTGCGTGTTCGCAAGATAGGAATAGCTGCACGTACCGGGGCAGTTGATGAAGCCGTCTGTGCTGGTGACGCTGCCACTGCCGGCGGTGTTTACGGTCAATGTGTAATAGACAGGACCTTGCGTGAAATTAGCTGTGACGGCCAGGTTCTGGTTGATTGTCAGGTTGCACGAGCCGGTACCGGTGCAAGCGCCGCTCCAAGCAGTGAAGTTCCATCCTTGGTTGGGTGAGGCATTCAGCGTGACCGGGGCGTTGTTAGAGTAATTGTGGTTGCAAGTACCCGGGCAATTGACCAACCCGTCAGTGCTGGTAATGTTTCCGCTACCGACGTTCGAAACCGCCAGCGTGGTGGGGTTCAGTTCAAGTTCGAAGACGACGCCACAGCCTGCGCTGCCGCAACCGGTGCCGCTACCACCCGAGAGGGTGGTCCCGTAAAGATTCCCATCGGCAACTTGTATAACTCCGCCATATGGTTCCGAACCGTCGGTGTCATTGAAGTAGTGCAGTGTCGTAAGCGTGCCGCTTGGCGTGACTTTGAAAACGGTACCGCAAGATTGCAGACATGTTCCGCCATACAGGGTTGTCCCGTAGAAGTTCCCGTCGCTGCCCTGAATGAGTCCTGTTTCGGGGCTACCGCCGTCAGTGCAGTTCGGTTGAGAGCAAAAGCCGTAAAGCGTGGTCAGAGTGCCGTTCGGCGTCATGCTGAAGATCGTGCCCCCGTCGTCGGGGCCACCGGCGCTCGCCGTTCCGTAAAAATTGCCGTTTCGAGCTTGCACTAGTCCGGCATAAGGGTAGGAGCCGTCGTCACCGCCGAAGCGGTACAACGTAGTGACCGCACCCGTGGGGGTAATTTTGAAGACCGTCCCACAGCCGCCGGTGCTGCAGAATCCTCCGGCGCTGGTATTCCCGCCAGCAGCGGTTGTTCCGTAGAAATTGCCATCGGTACCTTGGACAAGGCCGGCCGCGGGCCAGAAGCCGTCGGTGCAATTCGGTTGCGAGCAAAACTTATAAAGTGTGGAAAGTGTACCAGCGGGAGTGATCTTAAAGACCGTGCCACAGCCATTACCGTTGTAGTAAGGACAGAACTGGCTGTTAGCACCGCTGTAAGTTACTCCATAGAAGTTGCCATCACTGGCTTGGATGAGCTGGCCCCGAGGCATGGCACCATCCGTTCCAGTGAAGTCATGCAGGGTGGTCAGTGTGCCCTCTACGGTAATTTTGAAAATCGTACCAACATTGCCAGTACCGCCGCCGGTGTTTGTGCCGTAAAAATTTCCGTCAGTGGCTTGCACCAGCGCGCCGTAAGGGGCGTCGCCGTCCGAGCCGTTGAAGTTGTGCAGCGTAGTCAGCGTGCCAGCGGGGGTGACTCTGAAGACCGTGCCACAGCCCGCGTAATAACATGGGCTGTTGTTGTTGGCTCCGCCCAACCAGGTTACCCCGTAGAAATTCCCGTCGGAGCCTTGGACAACAGGCCCCGGCGCAGAGGAACCGTTGGTGCCGTTGAAACTTGCTAGAGTGTTGAGGGTCTGTGCCGGCGACGCAGTCGCCGCACAAGACAGGAAAACCATGCAAGCCATTTTCGCCAAGCTAAGTCTGCTCGACGGTGGACGGTGATGTGTGTGCATAGCTCCCTCCCGAAGCATGTTCCTCGTGATCGGTTGCAATGGGATTGAGAGACACTTTTATTCCCTGGATTTGGTAAGTCAGCATCGCTGGAGCAGGCAATGCTCAATTCGTTATCGGCCCGGGCTGGACGATATTGGATAGAAGCCAAATATTAGCACCGCTTGCGATGGGTGCAAACGCTTTTCCGAGATAGCGCAATCCCATTCCGGGAGGCCGTGGGTCGCAAGTGCTTCGCAGACAGAACGCGACAAGGGCAGAGCAATCGCGCTGATAGCGGCCCTTCGACTCGTCCGCCGCGGCGGACTCGCTCAGGATGA
>PLBD01000029.1 GCA_003135315.1 Acidobacteriaceae bacterium
GGAGCCGGGCGCTGGAAGACAAAGTCCGCTTTCCAGTCCTTGTCGTCGTCTTTGGTGAGCGCCAGGGTTTTGTCGTTGACCTTGATGGCGGCGCCATAACGGGCCATGGAGTCGTCCATGCGCTGAAAGGCCATGCGAGTGGGAAAGTCAAAAATGGCGCGCCGCCAGCGTGCGTTGTCAGTGAGAAGCGGCGGGCGCGGCTCGCCGTCAATCGACATCTGGGTCACCTCCCAGATGCCGTAGAGCGCTGAGTATTGTCTGCCGCCCCCATAGCTGCTCCAATACTGCCGAACAGTGTAAAGGTTCAGACCCAGGAGCCACAGTCCGAGGACGATTTGCGCGGCCAGCGCGATCCGGTTGGCGCGGAGGGAGCTGAAAAGCTGCTCTCGTGGCCGTGGCGCCGTGGCACGGTCCAGAAACAAGACGGTGACAAGACGAGGAACGTCTGGGGCGAGCAGAAAACAAGCGAGCAAGATCAGGTGAAAGGCAAACAGCTTTACCGGTACGTCGTAGGTCATGTTCAGCATGAAGACCTGCGTCATGTCGGCCAGGCAGATCAGCGCACCCAGGGTTGCCGTGCGCGGAACGATCAGCAGCACGCCGCCGATGACTTCCGCGCAACCGGCGAAAATTTCATAAGCCGGGGCAGCGCCGATTGAACTCCAGAGCACGCCCATGGGAGAGAACGTGCCGAAGGGCTGCAGCAACCTGGTCAATGACGGATACGACATTTGCAGCGGGATGACCTTGACTAGGCCGTAATTGAGCATCTGTCCGGCAAGCATAAAACGAAAGCAGAGCCGGACCCACTTATGCAGCGCAGCATAGTTTTTGCGCTTGCGGTCAAGAACGGACCAGATGACGGTGGCAAATGCAGCAACGACTAACAGACAGAACGCCGTGACCCATCCGAACATGCAATCGCCGCTGGCGCTGTTGCCCTCTAAAGAGAGAGGCGCTGCCACGTGAAAGATATGACCGGCCGTCCAGACGACCAGTGGACGCAGCGGCCAAAGTGTCCCCGGATCGGGGATGTCATCTCCCTGAGTGGCCGAGAACAGGCTGGTGACGATTTGTGTGGCCGCACAAAACAGTCCAAGGTAGGCCACGCTGAATCGAAAAGCTATGCGAAGAGCCGGATTCCACTCGGGTTCTGGCTGCTGGTATGAAACTGGCTCGCTCTGAAGTTGTGGACTCATGCGTGAGAACTCCGTCAGAGATCTGGCCCTCAAAACAACGCCAGGAATATCACCGCTTGCGCCCCAGAGTATATTACGGAATCCCGGGGACCCTTACAGGCAGACCCGCTTCCACGACTCGGATTGACCCACTCGTTCAACGATGAGCAGAGATCTTTGGCGGATGGGTGACGTAATATCGCCGTAGCACAAGCGACTGGGTTCACAGCGCCAGGAGTCCAGCCCGCAGGGCGGAACAACATTAGCCCAAGGCGTAAGCCCCGGGGTCTAGTCTCGAAACTCTGAGCCCCTTCAGGGGCGGCAGACCGGGTTCAAGGCGCCGAGGTGTCGTGCCCGAGGCGCTCAGGGATTTTTCTTTTGCCCGCCCACCGCTGAAGCGGTGGGCTATCATCTTCCGTTTCGCTTCGCGAGACTCGTGCGACGCGACGCAGTCGGCAGTGCGTTTACGCAGATACACTTTCCCAACTCGGGAACTCAGGCGCGGATTTCTTCAGGTTTTCCTTGATTCCACGCTCTCGCGCTTCCATACTAATTTGGTTAGGGTAGGATCCGCCTTCACCCCGGCGCTCCTGCTCTATTTCTGTTTTGGGGTATGAAACCGTTGTCTGTTGTCCGTTGTCCGTTGTCAGTTACAAACCCAGAGTTCCCGCCTCGCCCTGCATTTTTCCTCTCTAAGTCCTTTGCGCTCAAGTTTTTACGTGCAAGTCCTTGCCGCTCAAATTCTTGCGGAGGTTTTTGTTTGGAATCAATAACTTACGGACAAAAAATGGGAGGGGTGGGGCCGTTGATCGCGAATCGCGGTTGGTGGATCGAGGAACTGACCAACGAACAATGCGGGGACTCAAGTACTCATCTCTGCAACCGCATATCAGAGGCTCGCGCAATGAATGACAAATTGATAGATAATCGAGGCGTAGCTACAGCAACACAATCATGACCATGACAACAACTCTTACCACCGCACCACCCTCGCAGATCGAAACCGAATGCCTCGTCGTCGCCGTGCTCGACGCGGCAGAGACAACCAACAACGGCGACAAATCCGACAAGCACGATCCCAAACTCCAGACCGACGACAAGGCTGTTCTCGCCGCCGCGGCCGACCTCATCGCCTCCGGCGAGGTCACCGGCAAGGCGATGGAGACCACGCTCCTGCACAAGCCGGGAGGCCTGAAGGCCAAGCGTCTGCTGTTGATCGGCGGCGGCAAGGCTGCGAAGTTCTCTTCGTCTGACCTGCGCAAGCTGGCAGGCTCAGCCGTCCGCAGCGTCAAAGCGAAAGACCTGACGAGCTTCGCGCTGGTCATGCCGGCAAAGATCGACGATGCCGCCAAAGTCATCGTGGAAGGCGCGCTCGTCGGCAACTTCGATGCCGACTACTACCGCAGCGATCGCACGAAACAGAAGATCGAAGAGCTGACCATCGTCGCTCCCAAGGGAGCGAACCAGCAATCGCTGAAAAAAGGCATCGAGCAGGGCCGCATCATCGGCGAGTCGCAGAACTTTACCCGCGACCTGGTCAACGAGCCCGGCAATCGCATGACGCCAACCATCCTGGCCGACCGCGCAAAAGCCATGTGCGACGAGACCGGCCTGCAGTGCGAGATCTACGGTCCCGACAAAATCAAAGAGCTGAAGATGGGCGCGTTCTGGAGCGTCGCGCAAGGCTCCGATGAAGAACCGCGGCTGATCGTGATGCGCTACGAGCCGGAGCGCGCGCCGAAGAAACGTGTGCTCGGCCTGGTGGGGAAGGGAATCACCTTCGACAGCGGCGGCATCTCCATCAAGCCCGGCGAGGGCATGGAGAAGATGAAGTACGATATGGCCGGCGGCGCGGCGATG
>PLBD01000116.1 GCA_003135315.1 Acidobacteriaceae bacterium
CCGCCGCCTTCGTCGAAGAAGCGTTCGGCGATGATGGTCTGCTGCGTAGGCACTTCGCCCAGAACTGCACGGCCGCTAACGATGTATTCGATGAGCTGTTCCGCGCCAGAGTCATCAAGGCCGCATTCCTCTTTCAGCCAGGCAGCCGCGCCCTGCACCTCGGGGCTGGATTCAAGTCCGCGCCGGCGCAGGCGCGGAGTGATGCCGGCTGAAGCCGGCTCGGATGGAATAGAAAAGGGGGCCTCGACCGGCGCGCCTAACGGCGCGCCCCTTCCCCGTGCGTCTTTCAAACTTAACTCTGCCCGACCATCCCAGGCTTCCGGATCGGCCCGAACCGGCAGTGGCGCAGTATTCGGTAGCAGCGCGCTGATGCGCTCACGCAGTTCGCCGACGTGCAACGACAGTTCGTCAGTGCGCGCCGGGGCCTCGCCGCGCCAGAACGGAATTGTGGGAGCTGCGCCGTGCGCGTCTTCCACGATCAGGCGTCCAGACCTGGACTCCACACGGTGGATGCGCCACGAAGTGTTGCCCAGCAGCATGATGTCGCCGGCATTGCTCTCGACGGCAAAGTCCTCATCGACTGTGCCGACGACGATCTCCTCGGGTCGGACAAGTACAGTAAACAACGCAGTTTCGGGGATGGCTCCGCCGCTGGTAATCGCTGCCAACCGCGCTCCGCGGCGCGCGCGCAAACGCCGGTTGACCATGTCGCGGAAAAGATAGGCGCCATAGCGGCCGCGCTTCGCTGCAATCCCCTGCGACAGCATTTCGAGGATTCGGTCGTATTCCTCGCGCTTAAGGTTCCGATACGGATAGGCCCGCCGCACGCATGCAAAGAGCGCGTCTTCGTCCCAGTCCTCGCAACTGCACATGGCGACGATCTGCTGCGCAAGGATGTCGAGTGGCGACGCGGGAATGTGCAGAACATCGAGGTCGCCTTGCCGAATGGCACGCACTGTAGCCGCGCACTCCACCAAGTCGTCGCGCGTAGTAGCAAAGAGGCGGCCCTTGGGGATTGCTCCCCGCCAGTGACCGGCGCGGCCCACGCGCTGCAAAGCAACTGCAATCGAACGCGGCGAGCTGATCTGGCAGACCAGATCGACGGTGCCGATGTCGATGCCCAGCTCGAGCGACGCGGTCGCGACCAGCAGGCGGATCTCGCCGTTCTTCAGCTTGCGTTCGGCTGCCAGCCTCAGCCTGCGCGCCAGGCTGCCGTGATGCGCCGCAACCATGTCTTCGCCGAGGCGCTCGCCCAGGTGGAGCGCCAGGCGCTCAGCCAGCCGTCGTGTGTTGACGAAGACCAGCGTCGAGCGATGTTGCAGCGCCAGTTCGGCGAGGCGGTCGTAGATTTCGCCCCACATCTCGTTGCTGGCGATGGGGCCCAGTTCGGAAGGCGGAACCTCGACCGCGAGATCGAGCTTGCGGCGATGGCCGATGTTGACGATGGCCGGCGCTGGACGATCCGCTCCGGTGAGGAAGTGTGCGACCTCCTCGATCGGCTTCTGCGTTGCCGACAGCCCAATGCGCGTTGGCCGATCAGCCAGCAGATCGAGGCGCTCAAGCGACAAAGTGAGGTGCGCGCCCCGCTTGTCGTCCGCGACGGCGTGGATCTCGTCGACGATGACGGTCTTGACGTGGCTGAGAATGGCACGGCTGCTGTTGGCGGTGAGCAGGATGTACAGCGATTCGGGTGTCGTGACCAGGATGTGCGGCGGACGCTTCAGCATCTCGCGTCGCTCTTTCATCAGTGTGTCGCCGGTGCGGACCGCCGTGCGAATCTCCGGCATCAGCAGGCCGCGCTGGCCGGCGAGCGCGAGGATTTCCCCCATAGGGACTTCGAGATTTTTCTGGATGTCGTTGCCCAGAGCTTTCAGCGGCGAGACGTAGAGGACTTCGGTGCAGTCGCGCAGGTCCCCGGCGAGCGCCTTGCGCACCAGGCGGTCGATGCAGATGAGGAATGCGGCGAGCGTCTTGCCTGAGCCGGTGGGCGCGGAGATCAGCGTGGTGCGGCCGGCGAGGATCTCGGGCCAGCCTTGCTCTTGCGGCTCGGTCGGTGTGCCGAAGCGTGAGACAAACCACGCGGCGACGAGCGGATGCGCCCACGACAATGAAGCCGGAATTTCCCCCGCAGGCATCTGGCTATTTTAGCAGAGTTTCGCTAATTGTTCGCTATCGAAAAGCCGCTCTTCGGCTTTCGCTGTTCGCTCTTCTCCTGCCGGACTCCTTCAGGCCCCATGGAATTGTGCGAGTCCAATGTGAAGCCGGGGTGCCAAGAAATCCCCGAGCATAGGACTGCGGAGTCTCTGGCAAAAAGCGATGAGCGAAAGGCGAAGAGCGAACAGCGAGTTTCCCTGCTGCTACACTCTCCTCATGTCCCCTGACCGCGCGAAGAAGATCAAGCTTATGCTGTTTGACGTAGACGGCGTGATGACCGACGGAACGATTTTCTTCTTTCCTGCCCCGGGTGGCGGCGCTGGTCATGACACGAATGAGCACCGCCAGCAGATGGCGGAAAAGGGCGGATTCGGCATCGCCAGCCACGAGTTCATCGAGGCCAAGGGTTTCAACGCGCATGACGGCACCGGCTTTTCGCTGGCGCGGCTCGGCGGCCTGACGACTGGCATTATCACCAAACGCATTTCGGAGACGGTCGCGTTGCGTGCGCGCGATCTCAAGATCGAACACATCTATCAGGGCCAGCAGGACAAAGCGGCGGCGTTCTACGAAATCCTGGAAAAGACCGGGTTGCAGCCCGAACAGGTCTGCTATGTAGGAGATGATGTCATCGATCTGCCGGTGATGCGGCTGTGTGGCCTGGCGATTGCGGTGAAGAACTCGCGGGCTGAAGTTATCCGCGAGTCGCACTACGTCACCCCGCATGAAGGCGGCAAAGGTGCAGTACGCGATGCCATTGAGTATGTCCTGCGCGAGCAAGGCAGTCTGGAGCGCGTGATCGAGGAGTACATCCAGTCGCGAAGCCAGGTCAATGCGGCCAAGGCGCATTGACTAATTCTTCACCGCATCGCGACGACTGACTCTCCCTCGAATTCTGGTCACCCAAATCGGGCCACATTGGCGATCAAAATCCAAAACCGATCCGTGACGGCCCGGGAACCACGTTTGCTACGGCCATATCCCGCTGAAGTGTGGTATTCAAATATAGAGCTGGCGCGGAGAGTCGGAGTTATCTGAAAGACAGGATTGACGGCGCCGCTCATCTCGGAATCCCGGCAATCGTTTTGCCGGAATAAGAGGTTGAATTCGGCACGGGAAGTTTCTAGTATGATCCCTGAGTTCAAGCCGAGAGAAGAGAGCATTCGGAGGAGCAGCAAGCGGCTCCGGCAAGCAAGTCTATTTTATTTGAGGGAATTCAAGGTTTCCCCATGCTAAAGCGCTCCCCCTTTGCGGCCGTGATGTTACTGGCGCTGTTCGCTTGCCTAGGAGCTTCCGCGGCCACCATCGCGACGCATTCTACGGCTTCCCACAAGTCGCATAGCAAGTCTTCGCACCACGTCACTGAGTCAGCCGCGGCGCAGAGCAAAATGGCGCGCATGCGGCACAGCAGCGCTAAGACCGCCAGCCTCAATCAGGCCAGCCTTGTAGTCGTTTCCCGCAAGCACCACTACTACGGCGAGCGCTTCTACGCCAGTTCGTTTGCCAGCGATCAGGTGGAAGGCGACATTACTGCTGGTGAGGATCCTGTCGTCCGCGCCGCCGCAGTTGAAGCTTTGGGTAATATGAACGGCACCATCGTCGCCATGGATCCGGACAGTGGCCGCATTCTGGCGATGGTGAATCAGAAGCTGGCACTCTCCGCGGGGGCGCAACCCTGCTCGACCATCAAGGTCGCCGTGGCGCTGGCGGCGCTGAGTGAGAATGTCATCACGAAAGATACGCAGGTGCCGCTGGGCAAGTACTGGAAGGTGGACCTGACGACGGCGCTGGCGAAATCCAACAACGCCTATTTCGAGGCGGTCGGCCGCAAACTGGGATTCGACAAGGTCAGCTACTACGCGCATCAGTTCGGACTGGGCGAACTAGCGGGATGGAACATTTCCAACGAACATCTTGGGACCTTCCCTTCGACTGAGCTCGACGAAAGGCTCGGCGGGGTCGGCAAGATGTGTTCCTTTGGGGAGAGCATCTCGCTGACGCCGTTGCAACTGGCGGCGCTAATGGGCGCCATCGCCAACGGCGGCACGCTCTACTACCTGCAACACCCTACGACGCCGGAGGAAGTTGCGAACTTCACTCCCAAGGCGAAGCGCAAGCTGGATATTGGTCCGATTATCCCTGAGATCTCCGAAGGCATGTCGGGCGCGGTGGAATACGGTACCGCGCGCCTTTTGCGCACCAACTTCATCGAAGAGCCCATATTGGGTAAGACCGGCACTTGCTCCAAGGATGGCACTCGTTTCGGCTGGTTTGGCTCGTTCGCCAATACACAGCACGGACGTATCGTGACCGTGGTCTTCCTGGAAGGCGGGCGGCCTACGTTTGGGCCTAAGGCAGCGGAGCTTGCGGGCATCATGTACCGCAATCTGTACGACCACGATTTCTTTGCGGTGAAGGCGTCAACTACCGCGGCCCAGGGAACTCCGGCACCGCCCATAGGCGCACAGCGTTAGAGTTCAGATCTCGATAAAACCCTGTATCCCTACTTGGCGAACGGCGAACCTGATTGCGCCTGCAACTGCTTCAGGGCGTCTTGCAAGCGGAGCTTGGCTGCATTGTCTTGCGTGGTGTTTATCTGTTGATCCAGCCACTTCAGCATGGCCGCACGGGAGAGGTGCGGAGACGTATTCTCAGCGTCGGCAATACGCCATTCCAGGTTCTCCAAACTAACCAGGAAGTCAACGTTCTGGTTGCTGACCTGGAGTTCGCGCAGGTAACCCGTCGTGAGGTCGTAGACGCCCAACAAACGGTAATGCACCGTCACGACGTACTTGCCCTTCGTGGACTCAGGGGGAATATCCACGCTATAGCGGGCCACAACGTCAATCTGCGTGTAGGCGGGATTGGACTTCCACCAGACTATCGGTTCAAACTTCGGCCAGGCTTGCGAATCCAGACGCGCGCCCTCATAGTCCAGCCGGCAATATCTTGAGACAAGCTCATGGATTTGGGCGGGTTCCGTGTCCTCTGTAACATGCTGTGTGGGCACTGGAAATTGAGCCAGAAGTAAACCTGGCGCGCCAACCACCAACGCCAAGCCCAGCAATACACGGCGAATCGAAAACACGATACCTGGTCTCCTGTACCGAAGAAACTTAACTTGAAAGCGTACACCAGACGCGCAGCAAAGCGAAGGCGGCATCCGCACGTAGAAAATTGCCCTGCCATCCGAATGTTATAATTTTTGCAGACTGCGGTGGGTGTAGTTCAGTGGTAGAACTCCGGACTGTGGCTCCGGCTGTCGAGGGTTCGAATCCCTCCACCCACCCCAAGAAACCATCCGCGCGTATTTCAAGCTAGAGTTTAACTTCCGCCGCATCCTGATTCATCCACAGACAGATCCGGTTGACCCTCGCGGCGTTCCTAACTCGCCTGCTATCATGTTGCTATCCTCTCGTCGAATACGCCAGGCCAGCCAGCAGGGCGATGGGAGAGGAAATCTTGTTCCGTCACTTATCTGAGCTGGAGATCCTTTGCAGATTGCAATCCTGGGGTGCGGCTACGTTGGCTTAGTTTCGGGGGCGTGTCTCGCCGAGATAGGTCATTCGGTGGTGTGCAGCGACAACGACGAGGGCAAGATTCGTACGCTCATTGCTGGCGGCCTGCCCATCTACGAACCTTATCTCAGTGAGATTGTTACCCGGAATGTTGCAGCCGGGCGGCTGAGCTTTACTGCGGACCTGGGAGAAGCGGTACGGCATGGCGATGTGGTTTTCATTTGCGTCGGCACGCCGCCGCTGCAAGATGGCGATGCGGACCTGAGCGCAATTGACGGCGCAGCGCGCCTGATTGCGGTGGAAGCGCGCAGCTCCAAGCTGGTGGTGGAGAAGAGCACCGTGCCCATGCAGACGGGGCAGAAGTTGACTCGCGCCCTGGCAATTTACGGACGCAACTCGAAAAACAGCTTCACGGTTGCCTCGAACCCCGAATTTCTTCGCGAAGGCACAGCCGTGCTGGATTTTCTGCATCCGGACCGCATCGTTATCGGCGTAAGCGATGAGCCGGCGGAGACCAAACTTCGCGAGATCTACCGGCCCATTCTGGAGCAGAGCGCTCTTCCCTGCCCGATTCATCAGCGGGATTGTCCGACAAAAGACACGCCCGCGCTGTTGGTAACCAGCATCAATAGCGCTGAGTTGATCAAGCATGCATGCAACTCCTTCCTGGCGGTCAAGATCTCGTACGCGAATCTTATCGCCGACATCTGCGAAAAGATGGGCGCGGACGTGGAAGAGGTCATGCGAGCCATGGGACTGGACCCGCGTATAGGACCAGCGTTTCTCCGTCCCGGTCTTGGATTTGGCGGCTTCTGCCTGCCAAAGGACATCCAGGCCTTTATCCGATTAGGGGAAAAAGCAGGAGTGGATGTTTCGCTGTTGAGAAGCGCCGAGCTGATCAATAAACGACGGATCGACCATTTCCTCACGAATGCCACGCACTGGCTGTGGACGCTGAAGGACAAGCGCATCGGCGTGCTGGGCCTGTCGTTCAAACCCAATACGGACGACATCCGGTTCGCGCCGGCGGTGGATTTGATTGGCAGGCTGCTACAGGAACATGCTCAGGTTCGAGTTTACGATCCGGAGGCCATGGCGAAGACGCGGGAGTTGTTTCCCGCGATCCACTATGGCGCCGACGCGTACGAGGTCGCCGAAGGCTCCGAGGCGCTCATGATCGTCACCGAGTGGGACAGCTTCAGGGACCTGGATTGGCCGCGAATCCGGAGTCTGATGCAGCGGCCACTGGTGCTGGACGGTCGCAATCTCCTAAACGGCAAGGAAATGGTGGCGATGGGATTCGAGTATCAAGGCGTGGGCATACCGCCCGCAGAGACCTGGGGTCCAAATGCGGCCCAACCCGTCGAGGCGCCGCTGGCGCAGAGGCTTCGCACTTGAGAAAGCAGGGCTGTTTCGTACGGGGATAGTTAAGAGTCGTTGGTGCCATCTCGTGTTGAGGGAAAATGCTTATGGTACGCCAACCGCAAAAGAGAATTAGTCTTCGCCCGGAGTGGCGCGCGGCGACTGCGGCGATAGCGCTTGCGATCGTTTTCCTCGCCGCGCCACCAGCGCACAGCCAGACTTTCACAGTACTTCATAACTTCGCCGGCGGGCGGGACGGCTCGCAGCCAGTTGCAGGCTTGACGATAGATAGAGCAGGAAACCTCTACGGTACGGCCTCCGCTGGCGGGGCAGGCTACGGCACGGTCTTTAAGCTGGCGTTCAAGAACTCCGGCTGGATACTATCCCCGCTGTACAGCTTTGCCGGAGGTGAAGATGGGGCCGGTCCCGTTACGGCGCCTGTCGTAGGATCGAATGGCACTCTGTACGGCTCGACCGCGGCCGGGGGCGGAGGATCCTGTAGTGAGATCTACGAATACAGCGGCTGCGGGACAGTTTTCAATCTGCACCCGGGCGTGGCGGTTTGCAAAAGCGTGCTTTGCCCTTGGACCGAGGCTGTGCTTTACCGTTTCGCGGGCGGTAGCGATGGAGCGTATCCGATTGGTAAGCTTCTGTTCGACCAGTCGGGAAATATGTACGGCGCAACTTTCGATTACCTGCAGTTCGGCTCATTGGGCACGGTGTTCGAGCTGACGCCTTCCGGCAGTGGCTGGACGAAGAGCGTACTTCAGCGCTTCGATGGCGGCGATGGGCAATACCCCCTCGCCGGATTGATCGCCGGGCCAAGCGGCAGCCTCGTCGGCACTACGTACTACGGAGGGGCGCACAGCGACGGAGCGGTTTACCAGCTAACACCTTCAGGTTCGGGTTGGAGTGAGAGTGTTCTGTACAGTTTTCAAGGCGGCAACGACGGCGCCAACCCTGCTGCCGGTTTGATCTCCGATAACGCGAGTAATCTCTACGGCGCCACTACCGTCGGCGGTTCCGGTGGTGGAGGCACAGTGTTCGAGTTAACGCCCTCAAACGGCCAGTGGACACTGAGCGTGCTCTATTCCTTCACCGGCAGCGCTGGCCCCTCCAACAGCCTGGTATTGGATATGGCCGGAAATCTCTACGGCACCACCGTAGAGGACGGAACTTATGGAGCGGGAACGGTCTTCGAACTGACGCCCTCCGGTGGCAGTTGGACCTATACCGACTTGCACGACTTCACCGGTGGCAGTGACGGGTCAGATCCGTTCGGCGGCGTCACACTCGACGCCAACGGCAACATCTACGGTACGACGGAGGCCGGCGGAGCGAATGGCGACGGCATCGTCTTCGAGATCACCCCTTAAGGCTTTCCCCGCCGGATTTCGGGCTTCCTAGATTCGCTTTCGATAGCCGCCCGGTACTGAGTTGGCGCAAAAGGTCATATTTCGGTGACAGACCGCAGGCTAAAGGTATGAATCGGCACACGCAGCCCGGGCCTGGGTTTACGATGGAACGGTGGATGGGTAACACCTGCCCTGCCGGAGGCAGCGTGCCGGAAACTTCACTAACGTGGCCAGTGATCGTATGACCTGTCGTGCTTGCATCAAGGCGGTTCCGAAGACAGTCCTGCTGCTGCTTGCGGTGTCAAGCTGCGCAGTCGCTCAGATGATTGGCAGTTCCGATCCTTGGGTACCGGGTTCGGCTGGAGGAGGCGCGACGGGGTTGCAGCCCACGAACAACCCTGCCGATGCCGAACGCGTTGGCTCGGGCGATCAGGGCAAACTGATTCAGTTCAGGTCGCAGACTACGCTCGTCCAAGTACCGGTCGTCGTGACGGACGCAGCCGGCAAGCATATTCAAGGACTGACCAAGTCCGACTTCAAGATTCTGGAAAACGGCAAACCACAGAGCATAACCGGCTTTGAGGAAATGACCCCGCCTACGGGGATTGTGGCCTCCTACACAAGCCCAGCCGGCATATTCACGAACCTGACTCCCAATGAGAGCAAGCCCCGTTCGCTCACGGTCATCGTCCTTGACGAAGTGAATACGCCGTTCCTCGGTCAGGCATACGCCCGTAGTCAGCTGATCAAGTATCTGGCGAATCATCTTGACGCATCGCAGCCATTGGGACTGATGGTGATCGACCGTAAAGGGCTGACGGAATTGAGTGGCCTTGACTCTGACCCAGCCCAACTCATTGCCATCCTCAAGGAAGCCAGCGGCAAAGTCTCCGAGATGGAGCGGTTCAACGGCGATGCCCAGGCGCTCGCGGCTGGCGGAGCTCAGTCGAGTGCTCTGGGAGGAATCAGGCCCGGTGATTCTCCCGAAGCTAAGATCCGCGGCTTCATGCTCCAACAAGATGCGCTCAATGCTGCCGACACCCAGTCGCGCGCCATCGAAACTACGCTGCGGGCTTTCCTGTCGCTGGCCTGGTCGTTATCGGGTGTTCCGGGAAGAAAATCCCTGGTATGGGTCACCGGCAGCTTCCCTTTTAACCTTGATTCGTTCGCCTCTGTACCCGGAGACGCGAATTTGCGGGCGCTCTACGAGCGAACGCTGAAGTCACTCAACGACGCTCAGATATCGGTGTATCCGCTGGACGCACGAGGCTTGGTGACTGATTCGAAGTACTCCGCAGACACCCAGGGTTCGATGCTTGGCGCTGACGCTCCGGACACATTGCGCCAGGCTTCACTCAACAGCCTGAAGAATTTCGCGGAGATGACAGGCGGCGTCGCCTATTACAACACGAACGATCTTGCCAGCGCGTTCGGCCGCGCCGTGCAGGACTCTGCATCGTATTACCTGCTGAGCTATTACCTTGACCACCGCAACAACAAGCCCGGCTGGCGAAAGCTGCAGGTTGTGGTTTCGCGAAAAGATGCTGAAGTGCGCGCACGAGCCGGATACCTGGTCACCGACGTCGCCGTAAATCCCGAACGGACACATAAAGCCGACATCGAGTTTGCCTTGGGCTCTCCATTTGAAAGCACCGGCATTCCGATAAGCGAGCAATGGCAGGGCGTTCAGGCGGACGGGGGCAAGCGAAAAATGGGCTTTGTTTTGCAGGTACCAGCAACCGGTCTTATCGATGAAACGGACAAGAACCGCATCGATATAGAAATCGTTGCTCAAGCTACAAAGAAAGGCGTGAGCGCGGGTACTTTGTCGCAAACCATGAAGGGATTGATCGTGCCGGAGACCCTGGCCAAGCTGAAGGCAGACGGAATTGTGTACCGAAACTTCCTCGACCTGTCACCGGGAGATTACCAGGTGAGATTTGTGGTTCGCGACAACCTGACCGGCAAGATCGGCAGTGTTATCGTGCCTCTGACCGTGAACTAGTCCCCAGTCGCCCGTCACCTCTTGACGTGACTAGCATCACTGCCGCTTTATCCATACTGCGCGAAGGTCATAAGGGAGAGGTAAATGTTCCTCTCAGCCTTCCTGAAACATCGGAGCGGAACGGCACCCCGTTACATGCCAGGCGCGTGGCGTCAGGGCGTCCTGATCTTCCTTGGCATCTTCGCGTCCCTCCTGTGCGCCAGCGCCAGCACGGCCGATTCCACGCCTCATCCCAGCAACGAAGGATTTTGGGGAGGTTTCGCCCTGGGGCTGGTGCTGGCGATCATAGTCGTGGTGTTTTCGCGAACGCGGATCAAGTCCACGGACCGCGAATTGGCCCGGCTGAACGAACTGGTCCTTCATCGCGAGTACGAGCGCAACGTGGCGCAGCAGGAACTGGTACGGCGGCTGGAGGAAGAGCGCGAACTGGCGAAGGAGAAGATGCAGTTCGAGTCGCAGCTGTCGGATTACGAAAAGTACGCATCGCTGGCGCAGCTTGCCCTGGGCGCCGCCCACGAAATCAACAATCCGCTGCTCGGCATCCTGTCGCACCTGGAGCTGGAGTGGCGCGACGCCAACGAAGAAGACCGCGAAGAAATCGAGCAATGCATTGAAGGCGCCAAGCGCATCTCCTCGGCGGTCCGCGGTTTGCTGGACTATGCCCGTCCCGGACCGCTCACCCTGAGCAAGGTACACCTGTGGCGGCTGGCCGAGGAAACCATGAAGTTCGTCGGCCATCAACCGATGTTCCGGCAAATCGAGTTGCAGAATTGCGTTCCCTCCGATCTGCCCAGCATTACTGCCGACGCCAACCAACTCTCCCAAATCCTGATGAACCTGCTGCTGAACGCGGCGCAAGCGACCGCGCCCGGGGGCAGAATCACGATTCTCGCCGACAAGATGAAATTCGCCGACCTGATCGAGCTGCGGGTGTGCGACACCGGCAGCGGCATTCCCCCCNNTTTGAGCCGTTCTTCACCACCAAGCGTGGCCGCGGAACAGGATTGGGATTGAGTATCACGCAAAGCTACGTGCGCAGCCACGGCGGCGACATTCAACTGGAGAGCATTCCCGGCTACGGCACCACGGTGCGGGTCACGTTGCCCATTCGTCAAGTGGGTACGATGGTGCAGCACAGCGAGGAGGTCATCGTTTAGCCATGCCGCATTCCATCCTGATTGTCGATGACGAGGCCCTGACGCTGCGCACCATCGGACGCGCGCTCACCAGCGAAGGCTACGAGGTGCTGTCCGCCACCAGCGGGGAGGATGCGCTCAAGATCGTCGCCGAAGAGAAGCCCGACCTCGCATTGCTTGATGTTGTCTTGCCGGGAATCAACGGAATCGAAGTCCTGCGCCAGGCAAAAAAGATTTCGCCCGCAATGATTGTGGTGATGATGAGCGCTTATCACCTGGTGGACCGTGCCGTCGAAGCGATGAAGCTGGGCGCCTATGACTATCTGATCAAGCCCTTCCATCTCGCCGACATGGTCAACACGATTCAGCGTGCGGAAGAGATGCTGGCATTGCGCGTGCGGGTCCACGACACGGTGGAAACGGCCAAGGGCCGCTACGACTTCGGCCGCCTGGTCACGCAGAGCCCGGCGATGCGCGAAGTACTGGAGATGGCTCGCCGCGCGGCGGCGAGCGATCACACTACCATCTTGATACAGGGCGAGAGCGGCACCGGTAAGGAAGTCCTGGCCAAGGCGATCCACTACAACAGCCCGCGGGCGCAGGCGCCAATGAT
>PLBD01000253.1 GCA_003135315.1 Acidobacteriaceae bacterium
TAAAAGCAGGTGACAAACTGCTCGTTGGTCGTCACATCTTGAAACACCTGCGGCCGCAGCCGCACGCGGCACGCCGAGCAACTCTCGTCTTCATATACCGCAGCCATCACCGAGCCGCGCAGCTTCAGCACCCGGTCATAATGGGTCAACGCTTCCTCGTCGACACCGGAGCGCAGTTGCTGGCGCTGGTCGCTGAGTTCGGCAAGCTGCTTCTGGTCTGCGGCGGTCTGCTGGCGGGCGTAATCTTTTTCTCTTTCGTTCTCCGCCGTGTCGGCCTTCAGCATCGCCTCAGCCTGCTTCAGGGCGTCCTTGCGCGTGTCGGCGGCCACCATGATCTCCAGCACCTTGTCTTCCAGCTTGGCAATCTCGGCTTCGGCCTGATTAATCTCGCTCAGCAGCGCCTTGTATTCCTGGTTGGTCTTCACCTTCAGCGACTGGTCGCGATACTTGCTGATCCTCTCCTGCTGGTCCTTGATGTCGGATTCGTGCTTGCGGCGGGCCGTTTCGTCAGCCTTGATCGCCGCCTGCGCCGCTTCCACTTTGGCCTTGGAGCCGGCCAGTTTCGCCTCAATCTGGGCTACTTCTTTGGGCAGGGCCGCAATCTCCGCGCGGAGCGCGGCAATGCGCAAATCGACATCTTGCAGCTTAATCAGCGATTGCAGGTTTGCATTCATCGTGGCTTTTCGATTCTAGCATTCAGCCGGAAACAGCTCTCGCCGGGTTCCCATTCTGGCCCCACCTGTGGGATTAACGCTTTTGTCTGTTGAGCGATCTTCGCCTGCGGCTTAGGATTGCCCCATGCCACTGGAAATCTTGCGACTCCTTCTTGGCCTGGTGATCGCCGCCTGCCACCGGGGAATTGCCGACTTCGTGCTGGAGCGCGAACGCTCCCTGGTGTTGAACTTACGCCAGCGCGGCGTGCCGCTGCCGCCGGCCCTCGACACGGAAACCGCCCGCGATCTCTACTTCGGTATCGGCATCTTCATTGTGCTGGTAGAGCTGCTTCGCATTTACCAGATGGCGCGGTAGTTTCGCCCTCTTAACATCTGTCATCCTGAGCGCCCGCTCCCTGATAAACTTTCACCGCAATCAATTCACTCTCTCCGGAGTTGCCGTGAAAGCTCGTTTCGCTGCCTTCCTTCTCTTTGCTCTTTGCTCTTCCCTTCTCCACGCACAAACCGACGCGCCTTCAGGACAGCAGCAGCTCACCATCGACGACATGTTCAAGCCCGGCGGCATTCTCGGCCGCGGCCCGGAGAACGTGCAGTGGAGTCCCGACGGCACCAAAGTCTCCTACGTGCAGCGCAACGACAGCGGCGAGCAGGGCGAGCTTTACTACATCGACGCCGCCACCGGCAAGTCGGCAGTGCTGGTGGCCACCAGCAAGCTGGCCTCGCTGGCACCGCCCACCAGCGCCATCAAGGACGAGCGCAAGAAAGAAGCCGCGCAGCGCTATTCCATCGCTGCTTACCACTGGGCGCCCGACTCCAAGCATCTGCTCTTCGACTCCATGGGCCAGCTTTGGCTCTATAGCCTCGACAACGGCACCGCGGTGCAGCTTACCTCCAGCACCGATGAGAGCGCCGATCCCAAGTTCTCGCCCGACGGCGATCGCATTTCCTACGTCCGCAACCACAACCTCTACGTGCACACCGTAAACGGCGGCGCCGACCGCCGGATCACCAGGGACGGCAGCGACAATCTGCTGAACGGCGAAGTCGACTGGGTGTACGAGGAAGAACTCTATTCGCGCAGCAATTATTTCTGGTCGCCCAATGGCAAGCAGTTCGTGTTTCTTCAAATGGATGAAAAGAACGTGCCCACCTATCCCATCACCGACTGGACGTCGACGCACGCGACCGTCGACCAGGAACGGTATCCCCAGCCCGGCGATCCCAACCCCGGCGTGCGTCTGGCCGTGGTCGGCAGCAATGGCGGCAAGGTCAAGTGGATCACCGCCACTGCCAGCGGCGCACTCCCCCTGAACAACGATCCCAACGTGCTCATCCCTCGCTTCGGCTGGGTGCGCGACGGCCTGATCTGGGCCATGGCGCTCAACCGCGTCCAGGACCGGCTCGATTTGTACTTCGTCGATATCGACAGCGGCAAGTCGCAGCTCATGATGACCGAGAGCACGGACGCCTGGATCGACATGCATCCCGAAGTCGACTTCAAGCTGCTGGAGTCCGGCGATGGATATCTCTGGACCAGCTCGCGCGATGGCCACAATCATATCTACCTCTACCGCTTCGACAAGCAGAATCCGCTGAGCGCCCCCGCCAAAATGGAAGCGCAACTCACCCACGGCGACTGGGAGGTCGAGAGCGTCGATGCCGTGGACGCACAGCAGGGCATGATTTATTTTTCGGCCAACGAAGGCGACTGGCGGCAGCGCAACGAATTCGCCGTCGGCCTCAACGGGCAGAATTTCCATCGCATCTCGAAGCAGAACGGAAGCCACTTCGCCAACTTCGATCCTAAGAACGCGAAGTATTACGTTGACAACTTCTCCGCCCTGACCATCCCGCCCACCACGTCCCTGTGCAGCGTCAACGGTTCCTGCACCGCATTCTGGCAGCCCCACAGCGTCGCGGCCTACAACCTTCTTACGCCGAAGGCCGTCGACTTCAAAGCCGCTGACGGTACTACTACGCTGCAAGGCACAATCCTGCTGCCGCCGCCGGGTGGCCCCATGATCGCCAACGGCAAGTCGCCCCTTATCGTGAATCCCTACGGGGGCCCGGGAGCGCAGGATGTTCGCGATGCCTGGAACGGCTTAAATCTCTTCGACCAGATCCTGGCGCGCCAGGGCTTCGCCATTCTGCACGTCGACAATCGCGGCATGGCCAATCGCGGCGTGGCTTTTGCCTTGCCGATTAAGCACCACTTCGGCCCCGTCGAGTTGAGCGACCAGTTGGCCGCCGTGAATCAGGCGCTGGAGCAGTTCCCGCAGCTCGACAGCACCCGCGTCGGCTTCTGGGGATGGAGCTACGGCGGCTATTTCACGCTCTACGCCATGGAGCACAGCGACCGCTTCAAGGCAGGAGTCGCGGTTGCGCCGGTGAGCAATTGGCTGCTCTACGACTCCATCTACACCGAGCGCTACATGGGCCTGCCCAAAGATAACGAGAAGGGCTATCACGACAGCTCGGCAGTGAACTTTGCCGCCGACCTGCACGGCAAGCTGCTGGAGGTGCACGGCACCAGCGACGACAATGTCCACGTGCAGAACACCATTCAGATGGTCAACGGCCTAATCAATGCGGGCAAGCAGTTCCGCCTGATGGTATATCCCGGCAAGACCCACGGCATCAGCGGCAAGGCGGCCGGTACTCACCTGTTTCACATGATCGACGACTACTTCCTGGAGACCCTGGCGCCGGGAAAATAGTTGGACTTCACCACGGAAGCACGGAGAGCGCAGAAGATCTGGGTGGTGTTCCAGGTTTGGCCCCGTGTAGCCGTATGATTTGTCTGGTGAAATCGCGCACCAGGAAACCGGGTCCCGCTCGCGGTACGGGAACGTGATAGCCCAGCGCTTCAGAGTCTGTTACGAAACTTCGTTCGCGGTTGCATCGGTGGAGCACGCCGCAACGAAACGAGCGCCGTAGGCGCGAAACAGTCTAGCCCAGCACGGAGCCGGAGGCGCAGTGCTGGGTATCGTGGGGAAAATTCGCCGAGTCCTGTAGGGACGGCACAGTTTTGTGACAGGCCAATCTGGCTCTTCCGTTCTCTGTGCCTCTGTGTCTCTGTGGTGAAAAACTGCCGTGCCCTCCGTGGTCTCCGTGGTGAAAACGCCCATGACTTGCCCTCGCCCCGCCGTTTCTGTTTGAATCCAAGGGACTCATTCCACCCGGAGCGTTATCCTGGCGAACCAACTCTTCGCGTGCAAGTCCATTGACAAGCTGATCTCCGAATCGGAGGAGCCGGAACATCGGCTGAAGAAGACGCTCGGCCCCTGGTCGCTCACCGGGCTCGGCATCGGCGCGGTCATCGGTTCGGGCATCTTCACCGTCATAGGGACGGCCATTGCCGGTCAGAAATTCGACACCGCCTCCATTCTGAACTGCCCGCTGGCGGATTACATCGTGCATCGCACGGCGACCCTTGGCCGGCCCGGCGCAGGCCCGGCGCTGGCGCTCTCGCTGATCCTGGTGGCCATCGTTTGTGCCTTCACCGGGCTTTGCTACGCCGAGCTCGCCTCCATGATCCCCATCGCCGGCAGCGCCTACACTTACACCTACGCCACCATGGGCGAGTTGATCGCCTGGATCATCGGCTG
>PLBD01000254.1 GCA_003135315.1 Acidobacteriaceae bacterium
CGTGCATGCAGCAGGCATCGAGCTCCACTACTCCGTCTTCGTTCGGCAGGCCGCCAAGTCCCACGCTGTCGTCATTCGGATCGTCTTCCGGCCCGGTGATCACCTGCATCACGGCGTCGAGCGAATCCCCGCCGCTGGTCAACACGGCATAGCCGCGATCCAGATAGTTGTAGCCATTGGCGGCACAGATGAGGATCGGTTTTTTTGGCGGATTGCCAGGCGGTACAGCGCCTAAGTCTGTTTTGTTTTGTCCGTGCAGATCGAGTGCGAGCGAAGCGGATCCGATAGCTGTAGTGGCAATGAAATCGCGACGCGTAACCTTCATATAAATCCCTCACGAAGAAAGCGACGGCGATGAAGGATAGCACGAGGCGTGTCGAAGGCTGGAATCAGACAAATGGCGCCGCTCAAGAACACGAAAGCACAGCCGTGGCCGTGCCTTCGCGTTCGTTACTTCACGCGGCCCTAGCCCGCGGCTCTCTCGGCCGTGTTCTGGTCGGCACGGAAGCGCAGAAGGGCAGCGATCCGTCCAATGCGGTCAAACTCCTCGTCATCGGGAATGTACACCAGTTCAACCCCGGTTCGGATGGCATGCCCCACGATGGCGTCGCCAATGTCTTCCAGTTCCGTAGTGTCCTTGCCGCACACCGCGCAAGTGGGAGTGACATGGAGGTCCATGTGTCCGCAGTGATAGCACTTGACGCCGGCCGCTTGGAAGCTTGATCCCAGCAGCAGCGTCGAGACCTCGCCGGTTTCCAGCGAGCGCAAAACGCGCCGCAGACCGATCGCGCCGCGGCCATTGCGGTGGGCCTCGCCTATTACCTCGCGGATGAGCTCCTGCTTTATGTTGGCGCTGTAGCTTGCCAACTGCTCGTGGGCCATTTGCTTGACCTGTTCGGGCGTGGCGACCTTGGGGTCGATGCGGAAGTGTCCGACCAGGTGTTGTCTCGCCAGTGATTGCAGTTGCGGCTCAATCTCCGACCAGACGTCGTCGCGGCAGCCGATCAGCAGCCGGTCGCAGCCGCCGCGCTCGAAGTATTGTTCGATGCGCTCCGCAACCAGCCGGAAGTGCTGCATGGCCTCGTTCGTTTGCTTGCGCTCGGCATGCCCCGCGTCGTAGCCGGCGTACCCGTCGCTCTTGCCGCGCCGTGTCAACTCGTTGATGAAGTCCTCCTTCTCGACGATCTCATCGATCAGCAGTTCGAAGACGCGCGCCTTCGTGCGGTCCGCCAGCAGAATGCAGGCGCGTTGCTCGCCGTCCAGCACCGCAGCCAGGGGCTTCAGATGAAAGCGCTGGCTGACGGCAACTTTTGGTGTCAGCAGCTGCGCGGGAATGTCGAACTCGCGCCAGAATCCCAGCTGGCCGCAGGCAAATATGGCCTTCGCCTTTCCGCTGCTCCCGTGCTGCGGATCCATCATGCCGTTGATTTTTTCCAGGTCGCTCCGGGTGGAACCGTTCTTGCCGTGTTTCTCCGCTTCGCGAAGCGCATTACGGATTAGGTCTTTCACCAGGATCGCTGCCCCCCGGTGCGATTTGTTAAGGGGCGTCGAGGGCTGATAGTAAAACGTGACAGCACACCCTTCCGGCGACCTGAAATTGGCGAGTTCACGGATGTCATCGCGTGTGATCATTCCGGTTCTCCTATTCGAGATTATTTGTTGGATAAGTAATGCGGGGACTGCGACGCAGCCCCCAAATCAGGCGCTCTTGGAATGTTCCAGGAGCTTGTCTTTGAGAGGGTCTTGGATTGGCAAGGAGCGTTGCAGGTGATCGCTGGCCCGGCGAATGGCTGCGCGCACCTCCTCCACAGTGTGGTTGGTAATGTCGGCAATTTCTTCCAGCGTGAAGCCCTCGACGGTGTACAGGATGAACGACTCCTGCTCGTCTCGTCCGGCATCGCGCAGCGTTGCTTCCACTAGATTGAGCAGTTCGCTCCGCGCCGCCAGTTCTTCCGGCGTGTTGGCGGTGGGGTCGGGGATAACGTTTTCCTCCACCAGTTGCTCGTCCGGCTGGTGGAACTGAAGGAACGCCTCGTCGTCGCCCTGCACATTCTGCTGGCCGTGCGAACGTTCCAGCGGAACCATGCCGCTGTCCCTGCCATCGAGCGCTAAGGTGTCGATCGCCTGTCTGGCCAGGCGATGCACCCACGCCTCCAGCTTCATCCGTTCCGGCTTGTCGTTCTGTTCGCCGAGGGCATTGGCGATGGCTTCGTCCACCACCTCTTTCACGGTGACTTGATCGGCTGTTAGCTGACCCTGGTCCTCGCGATGTTGCAGCTCGCGCTGGATGAATCGCTCCAGTCGCGGCAGGTTAACGTTGACGTAGCGTGCGATGTCGCTGGAGGAGATCGTATCCGGCTTGACCGCGGCCATGGTCTCCTCGAACGGTACGGTGCCGACCACCGCGCGGTTCGGGCCGCGACGGCGCGGCCACTTGTGGTGACTGCGCAGTAGTTCCTTGTGCCGCTTCACCTGGCCGTCGATATCGTCGAACGCAGCCTTGAGAGCGCTTATCGCGGTCGAGCTGGTTTCCTGCGACGCCAGTTGGCCCGAAGGCAGGCGCAGGTTCAGCGCCACCACAAACCCCTGACGAGCGGAGTTCTCCTCAACGATGCCCTTCAGGTGCACCAGGTCAGGACGAAATACCTGGAGGTACCGGTCCAGCTTCTCTACTTGTTGGTTGATGACTTTTTCGAGGTCGGGTGTTTTGGAAATCTTGTAGCTGATATGAACATTCATGAAAAGCCTCTCCGGGTGGACAGCTTCCGCCCGCAGCTACAGTCCTGTTCTAGGTGAATTTTACTCCTCCTGATACAGAAGCAAGCAGAAAATGAAGAATTGGCTGGTTTGCGCAGTTACTTCGGGAACCGTTCGGGTGCCCCGTTCTAGCCTTCCATTGGCTCGGGCGGCTAAACAAAAGGCCCTCCCGCGGGAGGGCCTCATGACGTCGCGGGCGACGGTTACCGTTCCGGAATTCTGACCTTCACATCGGGGCGTTTGTCGAGGTGGATGGACTCGATAAAGCGCACCTTGCCCTTGCTGAGCTTCATGACCAGCGAGGTTGTGCGCACGCCATCGCCAAAAAAGCGCACGCCCTTGAGCAACGTCCCTTCAGTCACTCCCGTCGCGGCAAAGATGATGTTCTTGCCCGGCGCCAGTTCGTCGGCGGTGTAAATGCGTTTGGGATCGCTGATGCCCATGTCCTTCATACGCTCGCCTTGCTCCGGCGTATAGCCCACCAGCCTGCCGACCATGTAGCCGTTCAGGCAACGCACGGCTGCGGCGGTGATCACACCCTCGGGAGCTCCGCCAGTGCCCATCACCGCGTGCACACCCGAGCCGAGCATCGAAGCCGCAACTCCGGGAGAGAGATCGCCATCCGAGATCAGCCGGATGCGTGCGCCCGCTTTGCGGATTTCATTGATCAGCTTCTCGTGTCGAGGACGGTCAAGGATGATGATCACCAGGTCGGCCACATCGCGATCCAGTACCTTGGCGATGACGTGCAGGTTGTGAGAGACGGGAGCTTCCAGATCGACCACTCCCTTGCACGACGGGCCGACGACGATCTTCTCCATATAGCAGTCAGGAGCGTGCAGCAGGCCGCCGCGCTCCGACGCCGCCAGTACCGTGATGGCGCCGGGAGATCCCGTGGCGCAAAGGTTTGTGCCTTCCAGCGGATCGACCGCGATGTCGACCGCCGGATAGCTGCCGCCGTCCTGCTTGCCGACTTTCTCGCCGATATACAGCATCGGAGCTTCGTCGCGCTCGCCCTCGCCGATGACGATGGTGCCGTCCATGGGCACCGAGTCCATGACTCTTCGCATGGCTTCGGTTGCCACTTCGTCGGCGTGCTTGCGGTCGCCTTGGCCCATTGTTTTGGCCGAGGCAATCGCCGATTCCTCTACAACCCGCAGGAACTCCATTGCGAGATCGGTTTCAAAATTAGCCGTGGGTGTGTGTGTCATCATTGCTGGCTCTTCAGTTAGAACGTTCGTTGCCATGTGGCCTCCATAGGCGCGGCCTGCCGGCAGAACTATGAGCTATGAATGCGGATCACGCAAGCCTAGCGCCTGACTTGATGCGCCGGGACAAACCCGAGGTACCCAATCGAGATTCCCGGCACAAACGCAAAGGATACACCTGTTGGGCAAAGTGTTCGAGGACTTTCATCACCTATGGCAGTAAAGCGCCTGGCAGCGCCCCTCCCGCTTTGTCATCCTGGGCGGAACGTCCGCCCGGTTTTCAGCTGACAACTAGTCACCAGCCACTGACCACTGTTCTCAAAACGCCGCGTGCCCAGTGATGTGCTCGCCAATAATCAGCGTGTGAATGTCGTGCGTGCCTTCGTATGTCTTCACCGATTCCAAGTTCGCCATGTGGCGGAAGATGGGGTACTCGTCGGCGATGCCGTTGCCGCCCAGGATGTCACGGCCCATGCGCGCGCACTCCAGCGCCATCCAGACGTTGTTGCGCTTGGCCATGGAGACGTGCCACGGCTTGGCCTTGCCTGCATCCTTCAGACGCCCGACCTGCAATGCGAGAAGCTGCGCCTTCGTGATCTCGCTGATCATCCACACCAGCTTTTCCTGCACCAGCTGGTGCGAGGCGATGGGCTGATCGTGGAACTGCTTGCGGAACTGCGCGTATTGCAGCGCGCAATCGTAGCAGGCCATGGCTGCGCCAATCGCACCCCAGGCAATGCCGTAGCGCGCCTGGTTCAGACAACTGAGCGGCGACTTCAGGCCGCCTGACTGGGGCAATAGGTTCGATGCTGGAATCCGAACGTCCTGCAATGACAAGCTCGACGTCACTGACGCCCGCAGCGACCACTTACCGTGAACGTCAGCCGCTTTGAAGCCCGGCCGGGCGGTCTCGACAATGAAACCGCGAATCAGGTCGTTCTCGTCGTCCACCTTGGCCCAGATGATCGCAATGTCGGCGATCGAGCCCGAGGTGATCCACATCTTCTCGCCGTTCAGGATGTACTCGTTGCCGTCCTTCTTGGCACGCGTGCGCATCGCGGAGGGGTTGGAGCCGGCATCCGGTTCGGTCAGTCCGAAGCAGCCGAGAATCTCGCCCAGTGCCATCTTGGGCAAGTACTTCTGTTTTTGCTCCTCGCTGCCGAAGGCGTAGATGGGATACATGCACAGCCCTGACTGCACGCTGACGAAAGAGCGCACGCCGCTGTCGCCGCGCTCCAGTTCCTGCGTCATCAGGCCGTATTCCACGCTCGACATTCCGGCGCAGCCGTAGCCCTTCAGGCTGGCGCCGTAGAAGCCTAGCTCTCCCATCGGCTTGATCAGCTCCTTGGGGAAGCGCCCGTCGCGGTTGCACTGCTCGATGATGGGGACAAGGTTTTCCTCGATGAACTTGCGGGTGTTGTCGCGGACCAGCCGCTCGTCGTCGTTGAGCAGCGTATCGAACTCGATGAAATCCACGCCCTTGAACTTGAGTGCCATGCTTGATCTCTCTTATAGAAATTTGTGGATCGGACGAGGTTCGCCCGAGTTGAGGTCTGGCGGCCTCGTAAACCGGGGAGCTATCCTGCTCGGGACAACTTACGCGGGCGGTCCGGGCTGCTGGCTCTGCTCCGGCGCTTCTTCGGGAGCGCCGTGCCGGCGCAGCAATTGCGCCAGGTTTTGCGAAAACGCGGAGCGCGGCAGGACCATGTCGCATCCCGCTTCCTGCGCCTTCATCTTCAGCTCGCCCTGCACGTGCGAGACAAACCCGATGATGTTGGTGGCTTTCTTCAGCTTCGACTTGAGCTTGGGAATCATGGTGAGCGGCTTGGCCGCGGTGTTGTTCAGGTCGAAGATAATGAGTGACGGCTTGTCGTCGCCGTTCTGGCCGATCTTTTCCTGGAGATCTTTCTCGGTCTTGACGAACTCGACCTTCACGTTCATCTTGCGCGCCGTCTCCTGGATTTTTGCCAGGAAGAAAAGATCGTCAACGAAAGCGAAGATGCGAGTTGGCGAGGTCTCGGAGGTCGAGGTCATCGGTAGAGGTTCCGGCTCGGGTGGAACAAATTGCTTGCCAAGCGGCTGCCCCATGCGTCCGCGACTGGGCCGGCGCGCATTGCCGTTGTTGTTGCCCTGGAGCGCACGATAGTTGTGGTCCATGGGCGCGGTGTAGATACCGCCGCCAAGCGCGCCTTGGCCGGCCGGGCGTGGCCCGGACTTGCGGCCCGGAGGCCGGTTCTTGCCCGCTCCCTGACGATGCTGTCCAGGCTGTTGTGGTTGTTGTGCTGCCCCGTGCGCGACGGGTCCACGGCGGCCGCGCCGCCGTCTACGTCCCTTCCCTCCGGGATTTCCGGAAGGAGGATTCGATCCTTGATTCATGCTTCTCTCTTGTTTGGCCCGCGGGTAGCAGGCTCCCACATTTATGAACCGCTGTTCCGCGCAGTAGCGTACTTATCACTCGCTGGCGTGGCTGCGGCTGGATACTTCGCTGAAATCGATTCAGTTACGTCCGTCTGGCGCTCGGAAATTGGGCGCGAGGAACGCCTGCACGGGAAGTGCGGCGATTTGGAGGACGCTCCTATCGTAACCAGCTTTACGGCTGGAAAGCAAGTATAAAAGCTTGCCCCTGCTTAGGATGCACTCAATTTGCAAAGGGTGTTGTTAATTTTGCAACAAGGTCCGTATAGGTTTGCCGGTTCCCGATTTCGACAATTCGAGTTGGGGTCGACTGAGGCGGCCGTGGAGACATGGAGTCCGTCCGTCAGTTGATCTTCAGCACGGCCCGTAGTGCGTCGACCGCCAGTTGCGCTGCGTGCCCCGAAGCTGGCGGCAGGCTACCAACCGCGCGAATGACGTCCGCCTTGTCGATTGCGCGGGCATCCGCAATTGATTTTCCCTTCGCTAACACCGTTATTGCCGAGGCGCAGCCCATGGCCGGAACGCATCCCTGCGCGCGAAAGCGGATGTCATCGATGCATCCGTGGGCAATCTTCACCGCCAGCTCCAGAATGTCGCCGCAGGCGGGATTCTGCACGCGCGCCTGCGCGCTGGCTTCGGGCAATTCGCCGGAATTGCGGGGATGCTCGAAGTGATCGAGAAGTTCATCCGAGTACATATAAGAAAGATCGTATTGTATTCCGCCGATCGGCGTGTTCCCCACCGAGACACAGAAGGACGGAGGAAGTTTTCCATTTCCCATCGTGCAGGATTTTCAGGTTTGGAATCCACAAGCGTCCTATCCGTTCTCTAGTTAAGGATTGGAGGGGCCAAAAGGAGATTGAAGGGACTGCCTCTGTGTCTCTGCAGTGAATGTGATGACCTTCGTATAATCGAACTGACTTGAACGCCACAAACCATACGCCACGACGGATCGTCTCTCTGCAACCAAGCGCGACCGTTACCTTACGCGACTTGGGTTTGCTGGATCGGATTGTCGCCTGCACCAGGTACTGCGTCGACGTGTGCCCGGAAGCAGCCAACGGCTCGCGGCTGGTTGTCTCTGACTCCTGGTCGGCGCAGGCCGCGCAGATTCTGGCTACTCGGCCTGACCTCGTGCTGGCCTCGGTCCCGTACCAGATCGAATCTGTCTCCCAGATATTGAAGGCCGGAGTGCGATTTCTCGGCCTCGCTCCACGATCGCTTGCCGATATCTACACTGACATCGCGGCCATCGCCGGAATCCTTGGAGCGGCAGAAGGCGGCGAAGCGGTCATCGCCGGAATGCAAAGCTGCATTGAAGAGGTGCGAGAGCGTGCGGCAGGTGCGTCCACAGTGAAAGTCTTCTGCGAGGAGTGGGGCAACCCGATCATCGCTTCGGAGTCGTGGGTGGCCGAGTTGGTGAAGGCCGCCGGCGGCGAGTTCGTCGGCGCTCCGGGCAAGACTACGACCGCAGAGGAAATCGCGGCCGTGAAGCCCGACGTGATCCTGGCGGCCTGGTGCGGCGCTGGAGACCGCGTTCCTTTGGAGAAGATTGTTGAGCAGCGCAAGTGGCAGGAACTTCCGGCGGTGCGAAGCCACCGAGTCTTCTGTATTCAAGACGAATTGCTGAACACGCCTGCAACCACGCTGCTCAGAGGACTGAATGCCATTGCCTGGGCGCTGCATCCCGAGCGCTTCGAGCGACCGCCGGCAATCCGGGACATCGAAACCAGCCCTTAGCTCTTAGCCTTTAGCTCTTAGGAAGAGCGATTGCGCGAAGTCCTAGGTTTGCTAAGAGCTAGGAGCTAACAGCTAAGAGCTAAGAGCCAAGAAGCCTGGTGCTGCACGCCACACTCGAAACGCCGACCTGTGGTAGAACAGGAAGCGCATGCCTACGAGTCAACAGAAGCTTGCCGAAGAGCTCACCAAGCTGGCTGAGGCCGCGCCCAGTGCCGAGGACCTGATGAGTATCATCGTCGGGCGGTTGCAGGGGCGGCTCGGCCACTTCGACTGGGTTGGTTTTTACATGATCGAAAAGGGCGGCCTCGGCGAAGAGCCGGTTCTGGTGCTCGGACCGTATGTCGGCGCAGTGACGCAGCATACACGCATTCCGCTGAATCAGGGCATCTGCGGAGCGGCGGCTTCGTTCGGGCAGACCGTGATCGTTGATGACGTCAAGTCCGACCCGCGCTATCTCGCCTGCTCGCTGGAAACCAGATCCGAGATTGTTGCGCCGGTGTTCGTGAACGGCAAGGTGGTCGGCGAGCTTGACATTGACAGTCATACTCCGGCGGCTTTCAACGAAGACGATCGCAGGCTGGTAGAGCATTGCGCCAGTCTGGTGGGCGGTTACCTGGAGAAGACGACATGACCGGCGCCCTCTGCCGTCCAGCGGAGCAACCGGCATGATCAAGCAAGTGGTGGCGGCGCTGATCGTGCGCGGCGACGAGATCCTCTGCTGTCAGCGGACGGAGTATCAGGCGTTGCCGCTGAAATGGGAGTTTCCGGGCGGCAAGATCGAAGCCGGCGAAAGCCCTGAGCAGGCCCTGGCCCGCGAACTGGATGAGGAGCTCGGCATCCGCGCCACCATCGGCCCGCGAGTCACGCACGTCCGCCATAACTACCGTCACGGCGGCGCCGTCGATCTGCA
>PLBD01000088.1 GCA_003135315.1 Acidobacteriaceae bacterium
CCGACACCGGCACGAAGATGATCCACATCGGCAAGAACACTCGCAGCACCGTGGTTTCGAAGGGAATTTCCGCCGGACACGGCCAGAACACCTATCGCGGGCTGATCAAGATCCTGAAAGGTGCGACCGGCGCGCGTAATTACACGCAGTGCGATTCGCTGCTGATCGGCGACAAGTGCGGCGCGCACACGTTCCCGTACATCGAGGTCAGGAATTCGACGGCGCAGATGGAGCACGAGGCGTCGACCTCGAAGATCGGCGAAGACCAGCTCTTCTATCTGCGGCAGCGGGGATTGAAGGCCGAAGACGCGGTCTCGATGATCGTGAACGGTTTCTGCAAGCGCGTCTTCCGCGAGCTGCCGATGGAGTTCGCCGTAGAAGCGCAGAAACTTCTGAGCGTGAGCCTGGAAGGCAGCGTGGGGTAGAAAATTACGACGATTCGATGCCGCTCGTAGTACGAAACTTTGCGGTGCTTCAACGCTGTACATACTACGAAGTTGTCATCACGAGGAGGCCTTCAGGCCGACGAGGGATCTGCTTTTGAAGTGACGTTTCAGCCACAAGCGAGAAAAGCAGATCCCTCGCTCCGCTCGTGATGACAATTTTGAACTGCGGACGGCGTTTGGCTTCCGCGAACATTAAGGACGAAATAACGAATGAGCTTACTGGAAATCAAAAACCTGCACGTTAAGGTCGACAACAACGAAATCCTGAAGGGCATCAACCTGACGGTCAACCCGGGTGAGGTGCATTCCATCATGGGGCCGAACGGTTCCGGCAAGAGCACGCTGGCCCAGGTCCTCGCCCGTCGCGAGAACTACAACGTCACGGGCGGCTCCGTCGCTTTCGACGGCAAAGATTTGCTGGAGATGAAAGTCGAGGACGCCGCCTGTGAAGGCGTTTTCATGGCATTTCAGTACCCCGTTGAGATTCCGGGCATCAGCAACGCGTACTTCCTGCGCTCGGCACTCAACGCCGTTCGCAAATATCACGGCCGCGACGAGATGGATGCAATGGACTTCCTGCCCATGTTCCGCGAGAAGCTGAAGCTGCTGGAGATGGACGAGAAGATGATGAATCGCTCGGTGAACGAAGGCTTCTCCGGCGGCGAAAAGAAGCGCAACGAAATTTTGCAGCTGGCGATTTTGGAGCCGAAGCTGGCCATCCTCGACGAAACCGATTCCGGCCTCGACATTGACGCGCTGAAGATCGTTGCCAGGGGCGTGAATTCCATGCGCAGCCCGGAGCGCTCGTTCGTTCTGGTGACGCACTACCAGCGGCTGTTGGACTACATCGTGCCGGACTTCGTGCACGTGCTGATGAACGGCCGCATCGTGCGCTCCGGCGGTCCGGAGTTGGCGCTGGAGTTGGAAGAGACGGGTTACAGCTCGATGGAAGCCGAATCCCGCGAGACCGCGCCGGCGTAATGCCAGCCCGAAGCGCGAAACTAAATTAGCCCAGCGCGGAAGCGCTGGGTACACGCAGAAAAAGAAGTCCGAGTCCCTTCAGGGACGGCACAATTTTAGAGGAACTCATAAATCGTGATCACCGCGATCCCACAGTTAGAGACTTACCTGGAAAGCTTCAGCGATTTCCAGAAGACTGCTCCCGGCCGTGACCTGGCGTGGCTGCGAAAGCTGCGCGAAGACGCCTTCGCGCGCTTCTGCGACGTCGGTTTTCCGACAACGCATGATGAGGACTGGCGCTTCACCAACGTCTCCGCCATCGCCAAGACGACGTTCCGGCTCTCGAGAAACGCCAGCCAGATCGACAAGAAACAACTCAATGCTTGGCTTCTTCCCGGCGCTGCCTGTCAGCTCGTCTTTATCGACGGACACTTCAGCCGCGAACTGTCGTCTTTAGGCGATCTGCCCGCCGGTGTCCACGTCAGCAGCCTCGCCGAAGAAATCAGGACACATCCTGCGTCGCTGGAAGCGCACCTCGGCCGCTATCTCGATACGCGCCGCGATGCCTTCGCCGCGCTCAACACAGCGTTTCTCGCTGATGGCGCCTTCGTTCACATTCGCAAAGGCAAGGTGCTGGAGCGTCCGATTCATCTGCTCTTCGTCTCCACTGCCTCGGACCAGCCACTCATGACGCATCCGCGCAATCTGATCATTGCAGACGAGGAGAGTCAGGTTGCGGTTGTCGAGGATTATGTCTCTCTCAGCGGCGGCGTGGCTTTCTGCAACACGGCGACCGAACTGGTCGCGGCAGAGAGCGCGGTCGTCTCGCACTACATGATCGAACGCGAGGACCGTGAGACCTTCAACGTCTCGACACTGCGCATTCAGCAGGGACGAAGCTCCAACGTCGCCACCCATTCCGTGCTTCTGGGCGGAGGTCTGGTGCGCAACAACGTCCATCCCGTCCTCGCGGGTGAAGGCGCGGAGTGCCTGATCAACGGCCTGTTTATCGGTGTTGAACGTCAGCACCTCGATAATTACATGCTGGTGGAGCACGCCAGCCCGCATTGCGACAGCCGCCAGTTCTACAACGGCATCCTCGATGGCCGCTCGCATGGCGTCTTTCATGGCCGCATCATCGTGCACAAGGACGCGCA
>PLBD01000195.1 GCA_003135315.1 Acidobacteriaceae bacterium
CTTTAGCGCCTGAGGTGATGTTTTGTTACCTCAGTGGCTAAAGCCAAGGCTCCTTTTGATTGCAACTGCACCGCTGAAGCGGTGCTCCACCCGAGCTGCCGGCAGAGATGGATCCGAGGTGGGCTCGCGGTGACGCTGCCGCACAGTTGGTCGCGCCTTGCCGCTCCTTGGCGCGACTGCTCCAAAGGCACGGACTCTCTCCGTGCCTTTTGGAGTATCAACCGCGGGAACGCTCAATACGCCAGCATGATTCGCAAATCGCGGACGTTGTTGCCGGTTGGGCCGGTCATGATGGCATCGCCGATTGCTTGAAATAGCGGGAAGCTGTCGAAGCGCGCCAGCGCGGTCGCAGAGTCCAATCCTAGTTGCCGGGCCCGTTCCAGCGTCGAGCCATCGGCAACCGCGCCCGCAGCCGGGCTGTTGCCGTCAATCCCGTCGGTGCCGGCGCTCAGCACGGTGACGTTCTCGCCCGCAATCTTCTCCGCACAATAGAGGGCGAACTGCTGATTGCGTCCGCCCAGGCCCGACGCCGCTCCCACCTTCACTGTGACTTCGCCGCCGGAGATCAGGCAGGCGCGTGACGCTTCCCGGCGCAACTCGCGCAGCCGCCGCAGAAGATAATCGGCCACCTGCTGATAGTCCCAGTCGTCGCAACTGTTGTCCACTGTAACCGCGAAGCCGGCGAGCGTGGCGCTCTCAACGGCCGCGTTGACCGCGGTCGCGTTCGACAGCACGGTGGCGTAGTGCGAGCGCGCGAAGGCAGGATCGCCGGCCTTCGGCGTCTCTTGCAACTGCCCGCCATCGAACAGCGAGCGCACCGGCGGTGGAAAGCGGTCGAGCAACTGGTAGCACTCGGCAATTTCGTAACACTCTTTGACGGTCGTGGTGTCGGGCATGGTCGGTCCCGACGCCAGCGCGTCGAGCAAGCCCTCCGGAACGTCGGAGACCAGCACCGATAGCTGGCGGGCCGGCGCAGCCGCGAGCGCCAGGCGTCCGCCCTTCAGCGCCGACAGATGCTTGCGCACCGCATTGATCTCGGCAATCGGCGCGCCCGAAAGCACCAGCGCCCGGTACGTCGCGACCACATCCGCCAGCGTGATGCCATCGCTGATTGGCTTCTCCGCAATGGCAGAAGCCCCGCCGCTGATGAGGAACACGGCCAAGGTCTCCGGCGACAGGGCATGCAGAAGTCGCAGGATCGCGTCGCCGGCCCGCAGCGAATCGTCATTGGGAAGCGGGTGACCGCCGATGAAGTAACGAAAGCCGGCAAGCTGCTCCGGCGGCGCGGTTGGGGTCGCAATGATTCCGTTCAGGGCCGTACCGACGATGTTGCCGAACGCCTCCGCCATGCTGTGTCCCGCCTTGCCGATCGAGACGACCAGAATGCGCTCGAAGGAGCCCAGGTCGTAAACCTCGCTGCCGCTGTGCAGAGAACGTCCCTGACATTGCAGCTTGCGGCTGAACGCCTGCAGGATGCTGCACTCGGCGAGAGCGTGGTCGAACATGACGCGCACGCGATCGCGCATCTCACGGACGAGGGACTCAGCAGGAGATGGAGGCATGACGGGTGATTATAGAATGCCGGGGTATCGCTTTTCGCTCGTCGCCCCGCGTTTCAGGCTGCATTGCAGACTTGAAAGGGCACGGCTTCAGCCGTGCCGTCAGGCCGCGCGAAGGACCAGGCCTTTAGGCCCTGAGGGATGTGCCTCAGCGGCTAAAGCCAGATTTCTGCCGGGCGTTACCGGCACGCCCGAAGGCGTGCCCTTTCAAAGCGACTAATCGCAGTTAAAGCTGCGCCCCTTCAAAACTGCCCAACAATTCCTTCAGCCAGCTCTCGACCTCGGTGCGCATTTCGCCGAGGTGTCCCAGGAAGAAATGATCTCCGGGAACAAACACCAGCTTCTTCGGTGGCGCGACCTGGTCGACGAGGGCTTGCAGCGCCGCCTGTGGGCCGTACTGATCGCGATCGCCGCTGACGAACAGCTTAGGCTTGGTGCAGTCGCGCAGGAACGAATACGAGTACAGCCGACCGTCGGCTTCCACCGGCGTGCCAATCGAGATCAGCGCTGTCACATCGGGATGGGGGCAGGCGGCGCGCAGCCCGGTGGCCGCACCGAAGGAGAAGCCGGCAAAGATGATGGGCAACTGGAATTCGCGCTTCAGCCAGGCGAGCGCGGCGTCGACGTCGGCGATCTCGCCGCGACCTTCGTCGTGGCGGCCGGCGCTCAGTCCGGTGCCGCGAAAGTTGAAGCGCAGCACCGGAAAGCCGAACGAGTTCAGTGCCTTCATCGCGTGAAAGACGACTTTGTTGTGCATGGTGCCGCCGCCCAGCGGGTGCGGATGACACACCACCGCCGCGTGCGTGGGAGCCGGCGAGCCCGCATTCAGCAGCGCTTCCAGACGCCCGGCGGGGCCTTCGAGAAAAAACGATTGGATGGTGGGCTGTGAGATGGACAAGTTGACTCCGGCGCGGCTCAGGACGATTCCAGGCCCGCGATGGAGTCCTGTTTCATGCCCTCTTGGCGCCTACTTACGTCTGTTCACCACGGAGGGCACGGAGCACACGGACGAATAATTTCTGTGAAGACTCCGGGCTCTCCGTGTCCTCCGTGGTGAAACCGGCTCGGTGCCGCGTCCAGACAAACTTTAGCCCCGCGGGCTCGCTATTCACCGCGGGGCTTCAGCGTCTGCGGTACTGTGACCACAGAGCAAACACTAATTTACCTCAATTTGAGGCCTCACGGACGACTTTGGACAAATGTTGACATTTCGCCATGCCGAAACAGGAAGCAAGATTCTGCAATCCGAGTTGGCACTACGCCGCGTCGGCCGATCCGCGCTTGCGTGAAACTCGCACATCACTCCGTTCCGCCCGGCGGCGGAGTGTGATGCGGCAGTGCCGGCGGCATCTCGGAAACGTTCCACGCCCAGGCTGCCAGCAGCGCCGCGCCCTGGTTGATCTGGTCGGGAATTACCTTGTCGAAAGTGTCCGTCTGGCTGTGGTGGGCTTCACGATAGTGCGCGGGAAGCTGCACGCAGAAATAAGCGGGGATGCCTCGGTCGAGGAATGGCACGTGGTCCGATGCGCCGAAGAAGCGCGTGCTCAGCGGCTGCATATCGAAGACCTTCTGTAGCGGCTGGTAGATCTCCTGCATCAGCGGGACGGTTTCCGTCAGGTTCTCCAGCGCGATGCTGAAGACCTTGCCCGTGCCCGTGTCGTGAATCAGGACGGCGTCGACCTTGGGCAGATCGGCCTCATGCAGGTGAACAAACATGTCCGACCCGGTGAAGCCTTCTTCTTCGCCGGTGAAGAGGATGAAGGTGATGGTGCGTTTCGGCTTCCAGCCCAGTTTCTTCAAGGCGCGAGCGGCCTCCAGCGTGGCCATCGCGCCGGTGCCGTTGTCCAGCGCGCCCTGTCCCAGGTCCCACGAGTCCAGATGTCCGCCGATGATAACGCGCTCGTCGGGATGCTCGCTGCCCTTGATTTCAGCCACCGTGATCGACGCCGGAACGGACTTGTCAGTGAACGTGTCCCGCAAGTTGAATTTCATGGTCACTGGCCCCGTCTGGAGCTGGCGATAGATCAGGTCATAGTCTTCGTGCGTGAGGAAGGCGATGGGAACTTCCGTGGGAGCGTAGTGCGGGAACATGCCGCCAGTCATGTTGTACAGGCTGTCGGTCTTGCCGCTGTCGATCACCAGCAACGCGGGCTGTTCGGCGGCCACGCGCCGTAGCAGTTCCAGGCGCTGGCGGTAACTCATGTTGCCGTCGGCCTTGCCCTGCGGTGGCGGTATCACCGCGTCGTAGGCGTTTTCCGGATTCGGATCCAGTTTCGACAGGTCTGTCGGTTTGCGCGTCATCACGATGGCGCCCTTCAGCTTTCCCTTAAACTGATCGAAGTCGGAAGGCTTCTGGATGTCGAGCGCGATCACCTGCGCGCTGACCTCGCCGTCGGTGCCCTTGCTCCAGCCAAACGCATGAATGCCAATGCGCTTCTGGATAGGGCTGACGATCTCGGCCGTCTCCAGGCCACGCGTCCAGCCGTGATCGATTTGCGTGGTCTCCAGGTGAACATCGATGCCGTAATCCTGGAAGCGATGACGCGTCCACTCGCTGGCGGCCTGCATCTGCGTCGAGCCGGTGAGACGCGGACCGATCTGCGTGGTGAGATATTCCAGGTTCTTCATCAACTCGGAGTGGGCCGTTACCTCGTTGGCGATTTTCCGATCAGCCTCTTCCATCGCCTTGCGATAAGCTTCACGCTGCTTCGCCGGACGCTGCGGGGCAGGTTGCGAAGTCTGGGAATTGTCTGCGCTTTCTTGCGGCTGTGCGATCAGCAGGCCGCCGAACACAACTAGAACCAGGGACGCCAGCAACTGGCGGCGAATGTGAATCATTGCGCCTTCCTCGGAGAGATTAAGCAGGGAAGTCGATCATAGCGGGTGGGGGACAGCGCTGTCATTGTGGGCGAGTGCGGCCCGTCACATTTGGCAGTAGGACTTGCCAGCGACACGTCTTAGTTGCGGCTGCTTACGTCGCCCAGTTCCGCCGATCGACAAACGTTGGCGGCTCGTAGGTCTTGCCCTTCGCGAGCTGCCGGTCTTCGCGTCGCGATGTCCACAGCAGAATCGGGCCAGTGATTGCGCGCACTAAACGCGTTGCGCCGCCGAACTCGTGTTCGATCTCGCGCCGCAGCTCGCGAATCCGAATGGAAATGGCGAAGTTCGTCTTCTTCAGGCGCTTTTCCATCGCCCAGAGCGCGGCGTCGTAGGTGGTGCGCAGCTTGGCGGCTTCATTGGCCACGCGCTGCCGCACCCGCAGATCGGGATGATCGTGATACTTCTTCCAGCCCTGGAAGATGGTGTCGCAGATGCGGAACAGGCTCGGGCCGTTCTGTTCGAAGTCGAAGCGAAACGCCCAGTCGAGCAGGCGCTTGGAATCGTCGCGCGAGATGGCGGCGTGCTCGAAGTTGAATTTGAACTGTCCGTGAATGTCGGCGAGATCGATGCCGTCGAGCATGCGGCCTTCGTCCTGCATCTGCTGAAACAGCGGCGTGCCCGGGACTGGCGTGTAGAGCATGAACTGGTGAAAGTCGGTCCCGTGCGCGACGGCAAACTCGATTTCCTGGCGAATGTTCTCCAGCGTGTGATGTTCCAGCCCCACGATGGTCGATCCCAACAGCTTGATGCCGTGCTGGCGTAGTTCCGATGCCAGCACATGAGTATCTGTGTTGTGCAACTTTGCATAGGACGATTTCGGCGACTCCAGGCCGAGCCAGATCCACGAGACGCCGAGCTGCACCAGTTCCTCGATGCTGTACTTGCGGATGGCGTTGGCCGACGAGAACACATACAGCGACCAGCTCTTGCCGCCTTTCTTCATGCGGTTCAGCAACTGCATCGCCCGCGGACGGTTAAGCAGAAAGTTCTCGTCCATCATGAAGAACGAGTTCACCTTCATGGACTGCTCCATGTTCGCCATCACGTCGAAAAGCTCGTCGCCCGATTCATAGAAGTTGCAGCTCTTGCCTTTGCCGCCGAAGAACGATGACGTGGTGCAGAAGTTGCACCCCATGGGACATCCGACCGACGGGATGATGGTCGCCGCGGTGTCGCGCGTCTTGTCGGGAATTTTCATGCCGAGCACTCTCATGCCGAAGCCGGAGAGGATTTCAGGATGCGTGATTGGAGCCGCAGGATCTTCGCCGAGGAAGCGGCGCATCCAGGCAATGCCTTCGCCGCGCACCACATGGTCCGCATCAATCAATTTGTCGAGAGCGGGAATAGCAGCCACATGTCCGCCAACCACGATGGTGGATTTGGGCGAGAGCTTGCGCACGATGCGGCACATTTCGCGCACCTTGCCGAAGTTCGGGATGATGCCTGAGATTCCGACAACGTCGTACTCCGTCGAAGTAAGTTCGCGCTCGAAGCGCTCCAGGGTAGGGAAGTCGAGCAAGGTACTGGGCGCCGAGATGTTACGCTGAATCATCATCAGTCCCCAGGAGCGATGGAACATGCGCAGCGAGAAGCTGCCCTGCGCCCGCGTCACCTGGTTGTGATACAGCTCCATGGGATTGATGGTGCGGCTGCCGAATTCGTCGTCGCGTGCATAGGGTCCGAAGACGGAACTCAATAGTACGCGCGCCTGAATCCCCCTGGGGTGCGGAGCAATCGAATCAGAGTTTGCTGTCGAAATCATGTATCAATGGTAGGAAGATCGGCCGGAGCTTTCCGTGATGTATCGCACTTGCAGAGCGAAATGACAGAAGTATTACATTGCTGCCGGATTTGGGAGCAAGAAGTACCGACACATCGGGATGCCATTTTTCGGGAATCGAGAACATCGCGAGATTAATCCCTGGCTGATCGCTATCGCGGTCATGTCGAGCACCTTCATGGAGGTGCTGGATACGACGGTGGTCAACGTCTCGCTGCCGCACATCGCGGGCAGCCTTTCGTCGAGCAACGACGAAGCCACCTGGACGCTGACGTCGTACCTGGTGGCCAACGCCATCATCCTGCCCATGACGGGCTGGCTGGCGGGACGCTTCGGACGAAAACGCCTGCTGCTGATGTCGGTCACCGGCTTTACGATGGCATCGTTTCTCTGCGGGCTTGCGCCCACGCTGCCGTTCCTCATCCTCTGCCGCGTGATACAGGGCGCATGCGGCGGCGGTTTGCAGCCGCTTTCGCAGGCCATCCTTCTGGAATCGTTCCCGCCGGCCAAGCGCGGCCAGGCGATGGCGTTCTGGGCGCTGGGAATCGTGGTGGCGCCGATGCTCGGCCCGGTCGCCGGCGGCTGGCTTACCGACAACTACAGCTGGCGCTGGGTCTTCTACATCAACGTCCCCATCGGCGTGGTGGCGCTTATCCTCACCCAGCTCTTCATCTTCGATCCGCCGTACCTGCGGCGCGAGAAGACGGGCATCGACTACTGGGGAATCGGTCTCCTGGCGGTCGGCATCGGCAGCCTGCAAATCATGCTCGACAAGGGCCAGGAGGACGACTGGTTTGGATCGCGCTTTATCGTGACGTTGTGCGTATTGGCGGTGGTGGGTTTGAGCGGCCTGATCATTCGCGAGCTCACCGCCAAACACCCGGTGCTGGATCTCACCGTCTTCAAGTACCGCTCCTTCGCCATCGGCACATTCCTGATGACCTTCATCGGCTTCGTCCTCTACGGCAGCACCGTCCTGTTGCCGCTGCTGATGCAGGTGGTCCTGGGCTACACGGCCACGCACGCCGGCATCACCAACCTGCCGCGCGGACTGGCCTCGTTCCTCATCATGCCGCTTGTCGGGCGCCTGATCGGCAAGTTCGACAGCCGCAAACTGCTGGGCATCGGCTTTGTGGCCTCAGCGTATGCGATGTGGGAGCTGTCGCGCTTCAGCCTCAACGTGGCCTCGGGAAATTTCTGGTGGCCGCTGATGATTCAGGGAGCGTCTTTGGGATTCGTGTTTGTGCCGCTGACGACGATCACCAACGGCGGAATTCCCAATGAGCGCATGGGCAACGCCACCAGCATCTTCAACCTGATGCGCAACATCGGCGCCAGCATCGGCATTGCCATGGTGGAAACCGTGCAGTACCGCGCGCAGCAGACGCAGATCAATGTCCTGGGGCGGCACGTTTATCCGGAAAGTCTTACGACGCAGCAGATGTTCCAGAACTTGAAGGCGTATTTCATCAGCCAGGGATCGAGCGCCGCCACGGCGTCGCAGCAGGCCTATGGGGCGATGTGGGGGATCGTGCAGCGCCAGGCCGCGATGCTGGCGTACAACGACACGTTCCTGTTTCTGGGAGTGATCTTCGTCGCCCTGATTCCGTTGCTGTTTTTGTTGCAAAAGCCGAAGGCGGTGAAGCCCGGCGCGGCCATGATGCATTAGGTGGAAGCGCCGGGCTTTAGCCTGGCGAGTGAGGCAATATCAGAAATGGCTTCGGCCACGGCGGGGCCGCGGTTCTGGATAGAATTATCGGGCAGATCCGGACGACGTGCGATGGAGCTTTCGTAAATGCGCAAACGCTTTTCCATCTTCTTGATCATCCTCGGGCTTTTTCTCTGTCCGCCGACTCGTGCGCAATCGCAGCCGTCAGCAACACAGGCCAAACCCTCCGCGACGAAATCGAAAACCGCCGCCCAATCCAAAGCCGCGGCCGCCGCTCCCAGCCGCCGCTGGTGGCAGACCGCGGTCTTCTACGAGATTTATCCCCGCAGCTTTGCCGACAGCAACAATGACGGAATCGGCGACCTCAACGGCATTACGTCGAAGCTGGACTACCTGCGCCAACTGGGCGTGGACGCCATCTGGATTACGCCTTTTTTCCCCTCGCCGCAGGTGGACTTCGGATACGACGTTTCCGACTACGAGAACATCGATCCCACCTACGGCAACCTTGCCACCTTCGGGCAGCTCCGGACCGCAGCGCAGGAGCGCGGCATCCGCGTCGTCCTCGACCTGCCGCTGAATCACACTTCCGATCAGCATCAGTGGTTCCTCGACGCGCGCTCCTCGCGTAACTCGAAGCATCGCGACTGGTATATCTGGCAAGATGGCAAGGGCCCGAAGCAGCCGCCCAACAACTGGCTTTCGACCTTCGGCGGTTCGGCATGGCAGTTCGACGCCAAAACTAACCAGTACTATTACCACTTTTTCTATCCGCAGCAGCCGGACTTGAACTGGCGCAACCCGGCGGT
>PLBD01000100.1 GCA_003135315.1 Acidobacteriaceae bacterium
TGTAAAAACCAAAGGAATCATGAAAGCGCTGGTCTATCACGGTCACGGCAAGATCGCGTGGGAGGACAAGCCGCGCCCTGCCATCCAGCATCCGGGTGACGCCATTGTGCGCCTTACCACCTCGACGATTTGTGGAACCGATCTTCACATTCTTAAAGGCGATCTTCCTGCGGTTACCGATGGACGTATTTTGGGCCATGAGGGCATCGGCGTCATCGAGCAGGTAGGACCCGGAGTGTCGGGATTTCACGTTGGTGACAAGGTCATCCTCTCGTGCGTCACGGCCTGCCTGAAGTGCGACTTCTGCAGAAAAGCCATGTATTCCCACTGCCGCCACGGAGGCTGGATATTGGGCAACACCATTGATGGAACGCAGGCGGAATGCGTGCGGATTCCACACGCCGATGGCAGTCTCTATCACTTCCCATCGGGCGAAGATGAAGCGGCGATGGTGATGCTCAGCGACATTTTGCCAACTGGGTTTGAGTGCGGCGTTTTGAACGGACAGGTCGCGCCGGGGAAAACAGTTGCCATCGTGGGATCCGGCCCCGTCGGGCTCGCTGTTCTCCTGACTGCGCAGCTGTACTCTCCCGACGCGATCTTATGGTGGACCTGGACGACAAGCGTCTGGCGGTAGCTAAACAATTCGGCGCGACCGCCCTCGTCAACGCCACCGATGGACACGCTGCGCATCGCGTGATGGAGATGACGGAGGGCGCAGGGGTGGATGTGGCGATCGAAGCGGTCGGCCAGCCTGTCACTTTCGATATCTGTCAGGCGATCGTGGGCGCGGGCGGTCGAATCGCGAACGTGGGTGTCCACGGCAGACCGGTCCAATTGCACATGGAAAAGCTATGGGATCGCAACATTTCCCTCACTACTCGACTGGTCGACACCAGCACCATTCCCATGCTGCTGAAGATGGTGCAGGCTGGCAAGTTGCAGCCACAGAAACTGGTGACGCATCGCTTCGCAATGAAGGACGCGATGCAGGCTTACGATAGGTTCGGCAACGCAGCCGATGACGGCGCGCTCAAGGTGCTGCTCAAGAACGGCGACGGTCATTAATGAGATCGACCGGTCGAGTTTCAGACGGCCGGGACTAGGCTAAATACCAATGTCCACTGAGTGATCGAAATCGCACAATAGGCACGCAGGAGGGGGATTTCATGAGCAGGCAAGCATCCGGCGACAATACAGCAATCTACCTTGTAGGCGGAGGCGTTGCCTCGATGGCGGCAGCGGCTTTCCTGATTCGCGACGCGGACATTCCGGGACGCAACATAACGATCTTTGAGGAATCAGCCAAAACTGGAGGCAGCCTTGACGCCGCCGGCTCTGCCGCCGATGGCTACATCATGCGCGGCGGCCGAATGATCGAGAGCAAGTACCTCTGCACGTTCGATCTGTTCTCCTCAATTCCCACTCTCGATGAAAGCAAGACGGTGACCCAGGAAATCTTCGATTGGAACGAGACGATGAAGACCTCGTCGAAATCGCGGCTGTTTCGGAATGGGCATCGGGTCGACGCTCCAAAGTTCGGTCTGAGCGAAAAACACATTCTCACCATCGAACGCCTGGAACTTGAGCCGGAGGGGATGCTCGGGCGAAGCAGCATTGCGGACCAGTTCGACGCTACATTCTTTGAAACAGATTTCTGGTACATGTGGTGCACGACCTTCGCGTTTCAGCCATGGCACAGCGCCATCGAGTTCAAGCGCTATCTAGGCCGCTTTACCCACATGGTGTCCGGCTTCAACACGCTGAGTGGCATTATGCGAACGGTTTACAACCAGTACGACTCGATGGTGCGGCCGCTACAGAAGTGGCTGGAAGAGCGCGGCGTCAAGTTTCAGATGAACACCCGGGTCACGAACCTTGGATTTCGCTATGATTCAGAGGGCTATGCAGTGGATCGCATTCTATGCGAGCGCGACGACCATAAGGAAGACATTGCGGTCACTGAGAACGACTTTGTCATGGTCACTGTAGGCTCTATGACCGAGGCCTCAAGTCTGGGCTCAATGGACTCGGCACCGGTTCTGAATGGCAAATCCCTCGGCGGCTCTTGGACCCTTTGGGAGAAGATCGCTGCTGGTCAGCCCGAGTTCGGGCACCCGGCTAATTTCACGGACCACATCGACGAATCGAAGTGGGAGTCTTTCACTACAACTCTTAGCGACTCTACCCTGTTCCGGCTGATCAGAGATCTAACTGGAAACGTGCCGGGCGAGGGGGGGCTCATCACCTTCCCGGAGTCGAGTTGGTTGGCGTCAATTGTATTGCCCCATCAGCCACACTTTATCGGCCAGCCGGCCGACGTGAGCGTCTTCTGGGGCTATGGGCTTCTTGTTGATAGACCTGGCGACTTTGTGAAGAAACCTATGGCGGCATGCACTGGTCGGGAGATTATAAAGGAGATCCTCGGCCACTTGCGTCTCGAACAACATGCAGCTGAGATACTGGAAACGTGCAACTGCATTCCGTGCATGATGCCCTTCATTACCAGCCAGTTCCTGCGCCGATCCAAAGGCGACCGCCCCCAGGTCATCCCGGAGCGCTCAAGGAATCTGGCCTTTATCGGACAATTCTG
>PLBD01000388.1:0-5320 GCA_003135315.1 Acidobacteriaceae bacterium
GATGGCGGCCATGCCGGTGGCGAAACATACGGCCGGGGGCGTGTCTTCCAGCGCGCCTAGCGCAGCTTCAAGGGCCGACACGGTGGGGTTGGCGGCGCGGGAGTAAGTGAATCCCTTATGAACGCCCACCGCCTGCTGATGGTAAGTGGTGGATTGATAGATCGGGGTGAGGACGGCACCGGTGGCCGGATCGGGCGTAACCCCACCGCGCACTGCGGTGGTCGAGTACAGGTCAGGCGAGAAACTCATGGAACTCTCCAATCGAAAATTACCCAGAACGCAAAAACCGCCCGTTTTCCTAGGCGGCTGTTCACGATTGGAGACGATCTGGTAGGGCTGTCAGACTCCGCATGTGGACAGGGCACCGCCTAGGGTGCACATGGCCATGGTCATTCGCTGAGTCGCTGACAACATGTTGAGAAGATACGGGACGGAGCCTTGTGTGTCAAGAATTTATTGACACTGCCGTGCAACTAACATGGGACTTACGCGCGATAGCGAAGCGCTAACGCATAGGAAACATTCAATGGCAATGTCCAAAATAACTGGACGGGGGAGTGCGCCAGACGAGTGCAGATACTGCGGGCGGAGTAGAACCGCGCGGTGGCATAACGATAGCCGCTCAACAGCTCCGCGGCGCTCATCAGGCGCGGCGCAAACACCACGTCGCCCCGGCCGTTGTACCTGCTCCAGTCGCGCGTAAGAATTCTGCCCTCAGCCTCCAGTTGCTGATGCAGTCGAGTGCCGGGAAAGGGCGTCAGGATGTTGAACGTCGCGTTTTGCACGCCGGTCTGCTCCAGGAAATCCACGGTGTCGTCGAAGACGCTCAGCGTATCGTGATCAAATCCGAAAACGATACCTGCCTGCACCGCGATGCCGTGCGAATGGATTCGCGCAATAGCAGAAGCGTATTCTTCCACGCGATTGAAGCCCTTTGAGACCCCGTTGACGCTGGCTTGCGATATGGATTCGAGCCCGATGAACAGTTGCTTACAACCGCTGCGCGCAGCCAGTTCAAGGAATTCGTCATCGGCGGCGGCATGGATGCTGGCCTGGGCGCTCCACCATTTGCGGTGAGGAGCGAGAGCCCGAAACAGCCCCTTGGCGTAGGGAATGTCGCCCGCAATGTTGTCGTCCCACAGGATAACGACTTTACCCGGGAAGGAGCCGTACTCGGCGGCGACTGCTTCCACTCCCCGCTTGCGGAAGTTGCTCTTGTACATCACCGCCAGGGTGCAGAACTCGCATCGATGGACGCAGCCGCGAGTCGCGAATAGCGCCCCAGCCGTGTGGTCGCGGCGATAAAGCAGATCATGGCGCGACGAAGGGACGTGATCGAGGGATGGCGTTTCATCGCAACAGTAGCGCTTGCGGTAACACTGGGTTTCGAACTCCGCGAGAAATCGCGGCCAGTGCGACTCGGCTTCTCCGACGAAGATGGCATCCGCGTGTTCCTGCGCTTCCTCAGGCAGCAGGGTCACGTGCGGTCCGCCCAGCACTACCGTAGCGCCGCGCCGCCGAAAGCGGTCTGCAATATCGTAGGCGTGCTGCGCACTCGGCGTGTGGAAGGTGATCGCTACCACATCGGCCGGCACCTCAAAATCGACGGGGGTCACGGCTTCATCCACATGCTGCACATTCCAGTGGGGAGGCACAAAGGCCGCCAGGTATGGCATCGTGACTTGCTGAAAATTCAGCACCCGAGTGCGTCGCACCCGGAGAATCTCGGCGGAACAAGCCGTGATCAGAAGGAGGTTTCGGCTGGCAGGAAACATATGATGGGCCCAATGGCTCCCGGACATGAGATTCCAATTGTCCGGCAAGCGGGGCTTGCTCGTTGGCGTCTCACCGATGAACTGTGCTGTGCATCGTTGATCCAATGGTCACAATGGCGGCCTTGGCTGAGTCGTCGCCTAATGGAAGTCATCGGCCAATGGCAGTTGCCGCGATGCAGGTGAAAGATCACCTTATCACCGGGGCTTGGTCAAACTGATGGGGAAGGAACGGATAACCGCGCCCACGACTGAAACCGTGCAAAAACACGAAACCCAGCCGGATTGGCTGGGATCTCTCAACTTCAATTCTAATTCTATTATACCAGATTTATGGCATCTTTGTTCATGTTTTGCCAACTTTATATTCCCAATGGAATTAGTTACTTAGGATACTTTGTTGCGTTTCGCCATATTGACATGTAAAAAGTGCTCGCAAAAATTTGACAGTAGTTGCACTACCGGTAAAATATGGCCCAATTCGGGACGAAACGAGCCCTTAACTTCTCTATCTATAACAAACAACTGGATCCTGCGCTCGGATTATCCAAAAAACGACTGAATCCCTGCTCCTACTGCACCGTCTCCGTAAACGTGGCTACCGGGTGACCAAGTCCATAAGGACCTTCGGCGGTGACGTACACGGTTCCGGGACTCGATGGCAACGTCAGCACCACGGGTGCATTGCCCGAGGAATCCGTGACGACGGTGCGGCTCGACAGCGAACCGGCAGTCGTACTGAAGAAAATCGTCGCGCCAGGCGCACTTCCGCCCGAACTGCCGGGGTTCAGCGTCACGGCAAGATTCAATTGGCCGCCGGGCGGTCCGCTTTGATTGTTGCCGGTTTCAGTGAACGACGCGGGAGGATTTCCGACCACAATCCAGCCACTCTGCTTTTGCGACACGCCCGCGTTGTCGGTGCTGGGAACCGTAAAGTGATAAAAACCTGGATTCATGCCGGCGGTCACGGTGATGCTTCCGTTCTGGCCCGAGCTGAGGTGCGGCTGCGTAACCGTGAGGACGATTCCGCTGTCCGACTGCGGCGTACCAAGAGTCACCGTTCCCGATCCCGACAAAATCTTCGGCTGAAGCACTACCGTTCCGCCCGCCGCCACCATGGTCGTGTCCGGGTTAAGGTCCCACTCCGCGCTCGGCATCTGGGCCTTGCCGGTCACTACCAGCAAAGTCGCCGTGTAGGGAGCCACCGGTATCGCTGGAGCCCATGGCCTCTGGGGTGACGCCACGATCTTCGTCGGGTTACTCGGCGAAAGGGTGTAGGCGGTCACCAGCCGGGGCGTGAATCCATTGAAAGCAAACTGGGCTTGCGCCGAGCCGATGGGGTTTTTGTTCAAGATCATCACGGTCAGGGTTGTGCCGGTGGAATTCAGCGCAGCATAGCTGCTGAACAAGTTCGCACTCGCGTTGTAGGTGTCGGACACGGACGTGGTCGCAAACGCGTCGTGCTGCCCGTCGTAGTTGCGGTACAGCTTCAGCGCCTGATAGTTGGGATTCGATGGGTCCGGGGCGGTCCAACGCGACGCGAGATAGACGCGCTCGCGTCCCAGAATGCCGTAAGCGTCGGCGTCGGCCAGGGCCGTCGAATAATCCGATTCGCCGGCAAAGTTAGCGCTCCATTCCGTGATGCTCAACGGAGTTCCGGGATAGATCATGTTCGCTGTCGCCCGCATACGCGGGATGCGGAACGGAATCGTCTTGTTGGGTTGGATTTGCGTGACCCATTGCTGGTTGATGTCTCCCGATTCACTCACATAGGTCGGGTCCCAGTAGTCGCGATAAATGCGCAGCGAGAGCGCCTGCTTTTGCGCCAGGGTCCATCCCGAAGTGTCGGGCCCATCCGGGTAAGCGTGAATGTCAAAGACATCCAGCGACCGCGTGCCCGCCAGCTCGTCCTGCCAATAGACTTCGTTCAGCCACCAGGGCAGGAAATCGATTCCGGCATGGGCGCCTTTGTCGTTGTTGTTGGCCCCATTCCAATAGAACCACCAGCAGCAACTGACTGCGCCCAGCCGGATAGCGCTTGGGTCCCATCCCTTCAGGGCGCGCGCTTCGGCAATGTAGGTATCGCGCAGCTCGCTGTAGGCGGAGGGATTCGGATGCACATCACGATGGGTGCTGCCCCAGATGTCGATTTCATTGTCCATGTCGTAGAAATGGGGCGCGCTGCCGAACGCTGTCGCCAGGGCCGCAGCCCACTGGTTGCGATAGACCGTTCCGGGCGGATCTCCGTTCTGCGGAGAGTCTTTCAGTTCGACGTCGGCATCCGTGGGATCGTTCCCCGTGATGTTCGTCGCACAGTCGGTCCTGACTCCGTCGCCGTCGTCGGAGTTGTAGGGATTCACGGCGCATTGTGCTCCGTACTTGGCGACGGAAAAACTGTAAGCGCTGCCGTCGGTGACATCTTTCGCCACCCAACCCAGCATCACCATTGTCATGAGCGGATTGCTTCCCGCGGCTTCCACGTCGGTAATGAACTGGGTGGAACTGCTGTCGCCGATTTCGGTGTACCCGTAGTCCCCGAAATACCAGTCATTCGCAGCGTTGTACGTTCCCGCCTGCCAGTTGTAACGCGAAGTCGCATTGCCTCCCCAGCGCACGACGGTCGTACCGCTATCGGTGATAGTGGCAGCGTTATTGGGGTAGGCTCCCCCATAAACGTACGAGCTGAGCACGTGGCGGTTGCTCAGAACATCCACACTGATCTTGACGGCGTTTAGCACCTGTTGGCCAGGAGGCAGGATGGGATTCCCGGTCTTGTTCGCCCCGCTCAGTGGTGTTACTGCCGCACTTGTAGCCGGCGACGGCGATTTATCCTGGCTTCTGGACGGACTGCTAGTGATAAGCAATACAAGGCATAGGGCTGCGATTGGAAGAATTCGAGGAGTCATGGGAGAGGGACCTCCGCGTTCCCAAGTCTTCAGACGCCATCCGAGCCACCATAATAACCCCACTTTGGCGAGTAAACGCTAAGTTAATTTGCGTCTATTTTCTTCCATTGGCGTAATATCGCACTCGCAGGAACCGCGAACCAACGATGCCCAGCCAGCACTCTCAGACATGGCGCGCCAGCGCCGACGCCGATGGTTTACCGCACAAGGACGAGGTGATGTCCGTCCGGTTACCGGAACATGAGGTCCAGTCTCAGCACGGCGCGGGCCTTTTTGGCCAGCCCGTGCGGCGAGGCGTCCTTCTGGGTCTCGGCCTGCTCCTGGTAGTTGCAACCCTCGCGGTGTATTTCCCGGTGAACCAGTACCCGTTTATCTCGCTGAATGACGGCGAGTACGTGACCCACAATGTCCACATCACGCAACTGAACTGGGAGATGTTGCAATGGGCGTTGACCAGTTACNNCTGGCATCCGCTGACGTGGCTGGCGCACGCTGTGGACGTCCAGTTGTTTTCCCTCAACCCCGGCCTGCACCACGACTCCAACCTCCTGCTGCACGTGATGAACACCGTCTTGCTGTTCTGGATATTGTGGCGGGCGACGGCCAGCGTTGGGCGCAGCTTCATGGTGGCGGCGCTGTTTG
>PLBD01000388.1:5341-5834 GCA_003135315.1 Acidobacteriaceae bacterium
TCGCGCTCGGCCTGATGTCCAAACCGCAGGTCATCACCCTGCCGTTTGTACTTTTGTTGTGGGACTACTGGCCGCTGCGGCGGATGTTTGCCGGCAAAGACCAATCCCAGGCATCCGACGCGATCATCCCGGCGAAGAGCTTTTCGTGGCTTGTGCTGGAGAAACTGCCGCTGTTGGTGTTTTCCGCCGTCAGTGCATTCCTCACCGTCGCCGCGCAGCAGGCGGGCGGCGCCATGGGCGGAGTGCAGAGATCGTATTCCTTTGCGGTGCGCGCGGAGAACGCGATTGTCGCGTACACCCAATATCTGGGCAAAGCCGTCTGGCCGACGCATCTGGCGTTTTTCTATCCTCACGCCAGCCGCTTCCGGCATGTCTGGCTGGAATCTCTTTTGCTGCTGGCGATCACCGTGCTGACCGTGGCCAGCACAAACCGCCGCTATCTCGCCGTGGGGTGGTTCTGGTTCCTGGGGACCTTGGTCCCGATGATCGGCCT